>CACWYF010000008.1 GCA_902765035.1 uncultured Eubacteriales bacterium | reverse complement strand
CGATCGCTGCAAAGTATCACGATATCCCGTACTATGTCACCGGTTCACCTGATCTGGGACATCCGACGATCGACACGGTACGCATCGAGATGAGGGACCCTTCGTTCGTGCTCCAGGCCATGGGCACACCTACAGCCAACCAGGAGGTAAAGGGTTACTATCCTGCATTCGACATTACACCGCCTGAACTGGTAACTGGTGTTGTAACAGACCAGGGCATCTTCTCGCCATTCAAGCTCGATGAGTATGACGCAGACGCAGGAGCATTCCTTGTTTAGGGAAAACAGTATCTGAATAAATAAAAGAATCCGCCCGTAGCTGTATATTTACAGTTAAAGGCGGATTTTTCATTCTGATAATTATTCGCGGATCATTGCTTCCGGCTTCGCCTGTCCTCGATCCATGCAGGTGCGAGGATCGAGATGAGGATCAGTATGGCGCCGAGGATCATGCTTCCTGTAAGTCTCTCATGCAGGAACACGACTCCCAGCACCGCTGCCGTCAACGGATTGAAGACTGCGAGCACGCCGGCGCGTTCAGCCGTTATGTATTTCTGCCCAAAAGGCTGTATGGTGAATCCTACGCCGGTGCAGATGATGGCAAGAGCGAGAACTGCTCCCCATTCCTGACCGCTCTGAGGCAGCCGTATCTCTTCAAATATGAAGGCGCCGATGTAGGCGAAGATCGCTATGAAGAGAAGCTGGTAGATCGCGACGACCTCAAGGTCGTCGTTTTTTGCTGCTGTATCTGTGACGATCACCGTCATTGAATACCAGACTGTGCCGCCGAGCACCAGCAGCTCACCGGTGGAGAAACCGAGGCGGTCGCCCTTAAGAGTGAGGAATGCGACACCGATCAGCGCGACAATGGCAGAGATTACAGTGACTTTGTCAGGCAGCTTTCGCTGCATTATGCAGGCTATTGCAGGGACTATCACCACGACAGAGCCTTCGAGGAAGGCTGTAACTGAGGATGGCGTAGTCTGAAGACCGAACATCTCAAACACCATAGCCAGAAAAAAGAAGAAACCTATCAACGCGCAGTGCCACAGAGTCCTGAGGTTGACCTTATGCAGACTCTTCCTGAAGAGGAAAGCTATCAGGATAAAAGCGATGGTGAACCTTATAGCGATTGTCAGATAAGGCCCCATGGTGCGCATCGCGATTTTGCCGAAGAGAAGCGAGCTTGCTCTCAATGCAAGAGCGAGCCCTACAAGGAATTCTCCCTTTCTCTCATTCATGTTCAGTCTCTTCTCGAGATCCATTTTCTTTTGCTCCCTGTTTACCCTCAAAAAACCACGACCCGCTCCCGGAGAAGCGGGTCTGTATTATTATGCATCAAAACGGCATCAGCCTGCAAGAATCTTTCCGCCTTCCTGCACGACTATGTTCATTCCATCCCTGACGTACTCAAGGAACTCATCCCCGAGTGAATCGACGACAGGCATATTGACATCATCGAGCCACACGTCTGCAAGCACTGTACCTGCTGCCGCAAGTGAGTCGATCGGCTTGGAGAAAAGCATGCATGCAGGCTGTCTGCCCATCGAGCATGCGCAGTAAAGAACCAGTCCGCCTGTTGTTGAGCCGATAGTCTGAGGCAGGCAAAGAGCCTTTCCGGCCATCTGCTTACCATACAGGTCGGGGTTGTTCTGATCACCGCAGGTCGCATTCTTGTCGCCGAACTGCAGGGCCTTCTGGAAGGAAGCAAGAGTATTCAGTCCCTCGTGTGATACGAGAGCTTCGGCAGCTATTCTGCCGGGTACGACTACACGTCCTTGGAACTCTTTCATATTATCTGCCTCCTTTCCTGATGCCGCGAGCCAGCGGATTAGGGAGCTTGTGGAATGCAGGCACTACGCCGGCTATCCTGCCGAGCACTATCTTCCTGCCGCTGCTTCTGCCCGGAGTAGTTATCTGTTCAAGGATCTCTTCATCTGTATAGTAACGTGCTGATGTGTACGTTCTCAGCTTGTTGCTCGATGTTATCACCGGCATCTTCTCGCTGAGCGGATTGTTCATGTACATCAGCGGGCAGATGTATGAAGTGATGACTCCGGTTGCTTTAAGTCTCGCTGCATAAGGTGTCTTTGCGAATGCATCGAGAACGTCAGGAGCAGCTGTGAAGACGGTCGGTACTGTTACCTTTTCAACACCATTCTTCTTCAGGCTTTCTTCCACCTTGTCAGTCCAGTCCTTGAGCTGCTGCAGACTCATATGCGGGCAGCCCATGAAGCAGAGCTTTGGCTGAGCATTCTTATTCTTCCAGATGACAGGGTACTCTCTGTATACTCTTTCGAGTTCAGCGTCATCTATGACATATGTCTTTGCATCAGGTTTTATCAGATCTTCTCCGAACTTTACAGCTTCAGGTGTGAGCTTGTCGATGTGATAGAGCCCGACTGCACCGTTGGATGCTGTTGCAGCGCCGAAGTCCTTAAGATATGTGCATGCCTCATCGTCAAGCTCTGTACCGAGCCACTGGTCGAGACCTTTTACATAAGGAACATCTTCCATTACCTTCATGCCGATCGCAGAACCGAGGAGCTGCGCTTCCGGTTTTTTCGACGTCTTTACCTCGATGATCCAGTCAGCCTTGCGTCCTTCGTCAGTCAGGAGACCGAACTTAGGAACGTATCCGATAACAGAGCCCATCAGGTCGATGATTCCCGAATTGCGGTTGCATCTTGCACCGAGGACTGAGTTTGCGTATACGACAGCAGAAGATTCTGACCAGCTGAGGATCTCGCCGTATCCCGGCTTGTTGCCTACCTCATCCATGTAGCAGGTGCAGGTGAAGGCCTTGTCAGAAAGAAGACCCAGCTGCTTGAGCTGCTTCTCGTAGTCCTTCTGACGGCTGTACATGAAGAACTTGAAAATCGCATCCTGGGCAAAACTGCTTGGCACATTCGGGTCCAGCGGCTTCGGATCGACTGAGAACTTCTGCCCGGACGGTGCGCCTGCTGCGAGGAGCTTGTCCATCAGCTCGTATACCGGGCCGAGGGCTTTCAGTCCGAACGATGTTACGAGGTGATTGTACTTGCTGCTGATCGGGACCATCTCCGTCGCACCGAACAGCTCGCCGTATCTCACCAGCGATTCCATGACTTTGGCAAGAGTCTCACCCTTTGAATGTTCAAGGATGGCCTTCTGTTCATCAGTCAGCTTCATTTTGTATTCCAATGACCTCATCTCCCTTCCTTACATATCTGTGTATTGAGTAAAAATAAGACCTTTTGATTAAGTATAGCATAATGGAAAATGATTACGCCGAAGTTTGCTGAATAATTGTAAAGGAAACTTTACTATCCCGATCTGTGGTGCTATATTCCACTATGTACAGTTGACAACAATCGTGTAAAGGACGCTTTACATAAATATAAAAGAAGAGAGGCATAATATTATGACAAAAGTCGACATTTTTTCAGGATTTCTCGGAGCAGGAAAGACCACACTTATCAAGAAGCTGATAGCTGAAGGATACGAGAACAAGAACATCGTACTCATTGAGAACGAGTTTGGTGAGATCGGTGTTGATACGGGTTTCCTCAGAGAGTCAGGAATAAAGATAAATGAAATGGTAGCCGGATGCATCTGCTGCACACTGGTAGGTGACTTTGGCAAAGCACTTAATGAAGTAATCGAACAGTATAACCCGGACAGGATCCTCATCGAGCCGTCCGGAGTTGGAAAACTGTCAGACGTAATCATCGCAGTTCAGGATCTTAAGAATGACAAGATCCAGCTCAACGGATTCACAACAGTCGTAGACGCAAAGAGATACGACATGTACATGGAGAACTTCGGTGAGTTCTATAAGAACCAGGTAGAGCACGCAAGCTCCATTTTCCTTTCACATCAGCAGGGCATGAGCGCTGAGGAGATCGACAGGATCGTTAAGTCAATCAGAGAGCTCAACGCAGAGGCTGAGATCGTAACTACAGACTGGGATCAGCTGAGCGGAGCCAAGATGCTCGAGGTAATGGAGTCGAAGAAGACTCTGAGTGCAGAGCTTGACAAGCTGAGAGAAGAAGCATACGAGGAGCTCGCTGCACACGAGCATGAGCATGAGTGTGACGATGAGGAATGTGAATGCCATCATCACCACGATGACGACGATGACGACGATGAGCATGAACATCATCACCACCATCACCATGATGACGACGATGACGATGATGACGACGAGCATGAGCATCATCACCACCATCATCACGATGACGACGATGACGATGATGACGACGAGCACGAACATCATCACCACCATCACCACCATCATCATCACCATCACCACCACGGACATGATGCTGATGAGGTATTCGACGAAGTCGGAGTACACACAAGCAACAAGTACACAAGAGCAGAGATCGAGGAGATCGTTGACAGCCTCGATGAGTGCGGAGAGGTACTCAGAGCCAAGGGTATCGTAGAGAACACTGAAGGCGGCTGGCTCGAATTCGACTACGTACCTGGCGAAGGTGAAGTCAGAGAGACAGAGGCTGAGGCAACCGGAATGGTAGTTGTTATCGGAACAAGCCTCAAGAGAGACAAGATCAATAAGCTGTTCAGGCTGTCATAATAGATGACAGGGAGACCCGTCCCCATTGTCACAAAATGAAACTAAGAAAAGAGACTATTAAGTAATGTTGACAGATAAACCCGTATATCTCTTTACCGGGTTCCTCGGATCCGGAAAGACGACATTTATAAAAGAAACACTTGAGAATCATGAATTCGGCGATGACGGAAGGACGCTGCTCCTCATCTGTGAGAGGGGAGAGACAGCATACGAGCCGGAGAAGTTCGTCGGCCCGGGCGTCAGGGTGGAACACATCCGCTCGGAGGAAGAGCTGAATCCGAGCAATCTGCTGGACATATCCAAGGCAGGCCCGTATGACAGGGTCGTAGTCGAGTACAACGGCATGTGGGAAAACCAGAAGCTCTTCGCAGCAATGCCGGTCAACTGGCTGATCCAGCAGGAGATGGCACTCTTCGATGCGACCACCTTCCAGATGTACAACCGCAATATGCGTCAGCTCTGCTTCAACAAGATGCAGACCGCAGACATGGTCGTATTCAACAGATGCGAGAAGGGTTTTGACAAAATGCCTTTCCACAAGGAAGTCAGGATAGCCAACAGGCGCAACCTCATCGTATATGAATACGGTCCGGACGACATCGAGCCGGATGATATCCAGGATCCGCTGCCGTACGACATGACAAAGTCCCAGATCAAGATCGAGGACGACTGGTACGCAGAGTGGTACAGGGATATAAACGAGAACGAGGATGATTACGACGGCAAGACATTCATCCTGAAAGGCCGTGTAGCTCTGTCAGAGGAACTCCCGGAAGGGCAGTTCGCATTCGGCAGACATGTGATGACATGCTGCGAGGCGGACATACAGTTCGCGGGACTGCTGTCGTACTACTCCGGTCACGAGAAACTGAATGTAGGTGACTGGATCGAGATAACAGCCAAGGTAAGAGTGGAATACGCTGAAGCGTATCAGGAAAAGGGGCCGGTACTGTATATCAGGAAACTGGCAAAATGTGAACCGTGCAGCCCGGAGGTAGCGACCTTCTGACGCAGGGGGACAGAGGGAAGATGCAGCAGACAGGGAAGGAGCAACTTATGAAGAAGTCAACCGGTATAACAAGAATGGCAAGACACCTGCTGGCAGTAATACTGACAGTCAGCCTCGTCTGCGGACTTGCAGGACTGGAAGACGGGGCATATGCAGCAAGCGGTACATCACCTTTTGCAAATACAAGGTCATCGTATAATCATAACGCAAGATTCAACGGCAACCTTATAGTTCACGGTGTCGATGTTTCGTACTTCCAGGCTACAGGAAGTGACTGGAAAGCTGCCAAGCTCAACGGCTGCGACTATGCGATCATGAGAGTAACCTACACAACATACGGAAACGGCAGCCTCAACATCGACAGCAAGTTTGCTACACATTACAGCAAGGCTAACGCTGCAGGCGTCATGAAGGGTGTGTATGTATTCTCACAGGCCAAGAGTGCAGCTGAGGCAAGGAAGGAAGCCCAGTATGCTGTAAACAGACTCAGAGCTCTCGGTATCGGACCTGAAGATCTCGAACTCCCTGTATACATGGATTATGAGTTCGCAGGCAAGTCGAGCGGAAAGAACAAGGGAAGACTTTACGGACTCAAGCAGAAGACAGCTATCGAAGCTGTAAACGCTTTTGCAGATGTTATAAGAACCAACGGATATGACCCGGGAGTATATGCGAATACGAACTTCTTCAAGTCATATCTCGCAAACGGTACAGGACTGGCTTCGGATATCGACATGTGGTGCGCACAGTACTACAACATGAACCAGTCGCCGTCAAACTATACCAAGTGGCAGTATTCAAGCACCGCCAGAGTAAACGGCATCCTGTACTACTCAACTAATAAGATCGGATCGACAGATGTAGACTTCTGGTATCTCAACAAGAATGCCAACGGTGCGGCCAAGACAACGATTTACGGCAACACCAACCTGAACTACACAGGAAACGCTGTAAAGCCTGTCCTTGAGATCTACAACGGAGGAACACTTCTGAAGGAAGGCACCGACTACATCGTAGGCGGTATAAACAATGTAAAGAAGAGTTCATCCGGAGCATATGCATATGTCAAGGGTATCGGAAAGTACGGCGGATATGCGCTCGTTCCGGTCACGATCGACAGCGGATACATCAACCATATCGGACTGTCCAAAGTAGGCGGCGTTATCTTCGCCAACAAGAGCGGTTCATCCTACAGCATCGGATCCAACAGCAATGGTGCTTACGTAAGGAACGTACCTGCAGGAACTACAGCCGGCACACTTCTCAGCAAGATAGCTCTCAAGAGCAGCTACTCCGGAAAGTACACACTGAAGGTGATCGATGCCAGGGGCAGCAATGTTGCCGACGGCACCAGAGTCAGCACAGGCATGATGGTAGGTGTCTACAGCGGATCAACACTTAAGGGAACTGCGGACATCACGGTAAACGGAAGTGCTATCAACAACACCGGCGCGAATTACCTGAAGACGGTCAACCGCAGCATCGTAACTGTACCGACAGTCAGCCAGCAGATCTCGAACGTGCTGAGCGGCAAGTCCACAAACGGTGCGCTGGTCGTAGACGGTAAGGGCGGAAAGGCAACTATCAAGGAACTGCAGAAGTTCCTCGGAGTCAAGCAGACCGGAAAGATCACAATAAAGAAGAAATACAAAAAGTACAGCACAGGCGTAACTTCCAAGAAGTATGCCAACAAGAAAGACCCGACTGTCAAGGCTATGCAGAGATGGCTCGGAGTCAAGGCTGACGGTGTGTGGGGCAAAGGTACATCCAAAGCTCTCCAGAGAAAACTCGGAGTCAAGGCTGACGGAAAGTTCGGCAAGAATTCGATGAAAGCTCTCCAGAGGTATCTGAACAGCAGATAGCAGAGCGGAAAGCGAAGGGCAAAGTCATGAAGAAAAAATCAGCAGTAATATCTTTAATACTTGCGCTTCTGATGCTGATGTTCTCCTCCGCAGCAGTGCTCGCTGAAGGCGGTGATAACGGAGCAGACGCACATTCCGAATCCATGTCACAGGCCGAGGAAGAGGTAGCTGATGACGCACCTGGCAGCATGACCGAAGTGGTCAGGGATGCTGTTATGCAGTATGCACCTTATGCGGCCGGAGTACTGGGCGGTATAGTAATTATCGTCCTGGTCGTAAAGCTCATAATAAACATTGCCGGAAGAGAGCGAAAACCAAAATACACAGGAAAACACTGAAGTGAGGCTGACCTGAAAAGGTCAGCCTTTTTCGTGGCAATGAAAAAACGACTCTGAACAAATCCGAACCCCAACCGGACATGTGCATAGCCGTTTCTTCAAAGCACTATCTCATATCGAGTTTTGATCAGACTCTCCCCGTAGACCGGAGAGTCTTTTCTGTGTTATTGCAAAACTTACTATAAAAGTGAACTGACAGCCTGCCTAATAACACATTTCGTAAATTCATTGTAATAAATCGGGGGTTCTTATGTTATAATCCTGTTGCAAATAATATAAGAAAATTACGATTTTATACTGAATTGGCGATTATTTGCCCATTAAAACAATACAGATCAGGAGTTGACTATAATGAGCGACAGGAAAACAGCGAACATGATACTGAGCCGTACCCGCAGGAATCAGATATATCTTCCGTATCTCAGGAAGAAAAAATATTTTGATGCGATCAGAAAGGGCGATGCGGACAGGATCACGGCACTGTCACAGGAGAATTATGAATACCCGACGGCACTTTTTAACAGGTGCACATCTTACAGCGAGGCAATGAACAAGATGTACTATGAGGCTGTCTGTGCGGCTTCGGAGATGTGCCTGGTGGCGATAGAGGCAGGGCTGCTCGACATGGTTGCGTATGACATAAGAGATGAGTTCATCAGCGAATTCGATCATGCATCTGCGCTCCCTGACCTGTACGACCTCGTTCACGGCATGGCATACAACTATGCAGTGAAGATGAAGTATGTCCTCAAGGAGAAGAAGAAGTCGCCTAGACTGGCGAGGATGGTGTCCTATATAGAGGACCACTTACATGAGAAAATAGAGCTGGCGGATATTGCGGAGTATGTCAATGTCAGCAGGACGTACGCATCAGCGATTTTCAGGAATGAGCTCGGGATCACTATAAGCGAATTCATCCTCAGGGAGAGGATGCTCGAAGCACAGAGACTGCTGAGAGAGACAGACATGACTGTTGCAGCTATTGCAGACAGCCTGGCGTTCTGCTCGCAGAGCTACTTCACCAAGAACTTTACCGAGACACAGGGCATGACACCTGTGGAGTACAGGAAGAGCTTTTTATAAACAATAATAATCAGCTGATTATTATATTTTCATAACAACCTCATGGAAGACCTGAAATGCGTAAATGGCGAATATGGCGACGTGTTCCTGTGCATAGATCTTAAATCCTTCTATGCATCTGTCGAATGCGTCGAGAGGGGACTCGATCCGATGACTACCGATCTTGTCGTTGCCGATCCTTCGAGGAGCGACAAAACGATATGTCTCGCCGTGTCGCCGTCTCTTCGTGCGCGCGGAGTCAGCAGCCGTGCCAGGGTGTTTGAGATACCGAAGAGTTTTGAGTACATAATGGCGCCGCCGAGGATGAACCTGTACATAGAATATGCCGCAGAAATTTACAAAATATATCTCGATTATATTGCGCCCGAGGACATGCATGTGTATTCTATTGACGAGGTTTTTTTAGACGTCACTCACTACCTCAGGCGCTACAATTGTTCGCCAAAGCAGATGGCTGAACTTCTTATGGGAGAGGTGCAGCGCAGGATAGGCGTCAGGGCGACGGCGGGCGTAGGGACCAACATGTACCTGTGCAAGATCGCGCTGGACATACTGGCAAAACACGCGCCTGACTTCATCGGTGTCCTTGATGAGAAAACGTATAAGGAAGTGCTGTGGGATCATACTCCGCTTACTGACTTCTGGCGCGTGGGACCGGGGACGGCACGCAGGCTGGCGAAGATAGGCATAACCACTCAGCGCGGCATCGCGGAAGCGGATGAGGATCTCCTGTACCGCATCTTCGGAATCGATGCGGAGCTTCTTATCGATCATGCCAACGGCATCGAGCCGACCAAGATATCCGATATCAAAGGATATAAGAACAAGAGCCATTCTCTGAGCCGCGGACAGGTGCTGATGAGAGACTATAACAACGACGAGGGAGAACTCATCGTGAAGGAGATGACTGAGCTCCTGTGTCACGAGATGACGGATCTCGGCATGGTGACTAAGAATGTCTCCATAGCTATAGGCTACTCAAACGCGCTCAAGGTACCGATGGCGCACGGCTCGGTCAGCTTCAGCGTCAATACTGATGCGGCTTCCATCGTAATACCGGCTGTTGCCGGCCTGTACAGGAGCATCACGGATCCTGAATACCCGGTCAGAAGAGTCTTCATCAATTTCAATGACATCAAGTCGCGGGATGAAGACCGCCAGATGACACTGTTCGACCTTGCGGATATAGAAGCAAAGGATGAAGGACGGACTGCCGGCGAGCAGAGAGAGTCCGGTTTTGCCGATCCTATCCAGGAGACGCAGACAAGGATGAAGCGTGATGCTGCTCTTCAGGAAACCGTAAATTCCATCAGGAAGAAATACGGCAAGGATGCTATGATAAGGGGCATGGATCTTGAGGAGGCTGCGACCACGATCGAACGCAATCACCAGAGAGGCGGGCACAGAGAATAGATGGGAAAGAAACCGAGATCTAAAATGCCCCGTGAGCAGAGGGCAAAACAGTTCGCTCCGTTTCAGGCCGTAGGAGGGCTCGATGAGGCGCTCCGGAGAGCCGAGGAGGAGCATCGCAGAATGCTGGAGACAGGGAATGTGGTCAACGTTCCTGTTGAAGATACAGATAATACAGAAGAAAACGAAGGATAGGGGCACATGGAAAACAAAGTAAAAAGAGATTACGCTGCTGAATCGGAGAAGATGCATGAGAAGCTGCACGGCAAGATCGAGGTCATCTCGAGAGTGCCGGTAGATAATGACGATGATCTGTCGCTGGCATATACACCGGGGGTTGCAGAGCCTTGCCTTGAGATCCAGAGGGATCCGGATATGAGCTATGAGCTTACAAGACGCTGGAACACCTGCGCTGTCATCACTGACGGATCAGCAGTGCTCGGACTCGGAGACATAGGACCTGAGGCAGGCATGCCTGTAATGGAGGGCAAGTGCGTCCTCTTCAAGTCATTCGGCGACGTGGATGCATTTCCGCTTTGCATCAAGTCTCATGACGTGGATACCATCGTAGAGACTATATATCAGATATCCGGCTCTTTCGGCGGCATCAACCTCGAGGATATTTCTGCGCCGAGATGCTTTGAGATCGAGAGAAAGCTCAAGGAGAGGTGCGATATCCCTATTTTCCACGATGACCAGCACGGAACCGCTGTCATCACACTTGCGGGCCTCATGAACGCCCTCAAGGTAGTTGGCAAGAAGAGCGAGGATGTCAGGATAGTTACTTCGGGTGCAGGTGCTGCAGCAGTATCTATCACCAAGCTGCTCCTGTCGCACGGATTTAAGAATATAATCATGACTGACAGACGCGGCATCATTTATAAGGGCCGTCCTGAGGGCATGAACTGGATCAAGGAAGAGATGGCTGAAGAGACCAATCTCGAAGGAATGAAGGGCTCCCTGGCAGATGCGCTCAAGGGTGCAGACATCTTCATCGGAGTATCCGCACCGGGGCTCGTGACACCTGAGATGGTAAAGTCGATGGCTAAGGATCCTATCATCTTCGCATGCGCCAATCCGACACCGGAGATTTTCCCGGACGAGGCCAAGTCAGCAGGCGCAGCCGTCGTTTCCACAGGCCGCTCCGACTTCCCTAACCAGATCAACAATGTTCTGGCATTCCCGGGAATTTTCCGCGGGACCTTCGACAGCATGGCAAGGACCATTAACGAAGAGATGAAGATCGCAGCTGCAGAAGCCCTTGCCGGACTCATTTCCGACGATGAGCTCTCCGCTGACTACATCATTCCGAAAGCCTTCGACCACAGAGTCGGACCTGCAGTAGCTGCAGCCGTAGCTGATGCTGCAAGACGCACAGGTGTCGCCAGAAAATAAATGGAAGACAACACACGCAGACAATTATCAATGAAATCGGCGGTCCTGCTGATGGCTGCAGTAGCAGTCGCCAGGGGATCGTCATTATTATTGCGGCGATCGTGATACACAATCTGCTGCCCGAAAAGTGACAATGTGGCATTGGAGAGGGCTCATTTTGACACATTTATGATAGAATACACCCATGCCGGAAATTACTTGGACAACTTTCTTAATAGTATGCCCGCTTACCTTCCTTGGCGGATTCGTTGATGCAGTCGCAGGAGGGGGTGGCCTTATTTCGCTGCCTGCTTACATGATTGCGGGACTCCCGGCTCATTACTCGATCGCGACCAACAAGCTGAGCTCGGGAATGGGCACGACGGTATCTACATACAGATTCGCAAAGAGTGGAAACATCCCGTGGAAGAGGGCGCTGCCGTGCGTCGTCATGGCGATGATCGGATCGAGTGCCGGTGCCAGACTTGCTCTCATGGTCGATGCAGAACTGTTCAAAAGGCTGATGCTGGTGATAATACCTGCTACCGCTTTCTATGTTCTGAGGACCAGGACGATGGATGGAGAACCTGAGCCTATCGATGGCAGGAAGATGCTCATCCGCTCGTGCCTTGTCGCACTTGTAATAGGCATGTACGACGGATTTTACGGACCGGGGACGGGAACCTTCCTGATACTGCTCCTGTCAAGCTATGCAAAATTCAGGCTCGGAGAAGCCAATGGTGTAGCCAAGTCGATCAACCTGACAACCAACCTCACATCGCTTGCAGTATATCTGATGAACGGCAAAGTCATACTGCTGCTCGGACTCGCAGGCGGTGTATTCGGAATAATCGGAAACTATATAGGAGTATCATTCTTCAATGAAAAGGGAAGCAAGGCAGTCAAGCCGATAATGATCACTGTGCTTGTAATATTCTTCATCAGGATACTTACGGAAATAATGTGATACAATCGGATAGAAAGAATGGGGAAACTAGAAGGGATAGTTAAAAAAGGGGTATGAAGCATGAACAAGGAACTAAGAAATCACGCACAGAAGATAATCGATGCGGCGATAAAGGACAACCTGCCTGATGAGGCGGTAAGACACGCTCTTACGGGGCGTGAGTTCACAGGAAACCTGTATCTCATAGCCATAGGCAAAGCAGCATGGCAGATGGCTGCTGCAGCCGATGAATGCCTCGGAGATAAAGTGAAGGAAGGTCTCGTGATCACCAAGTATGATCACTCACAGGGACCGATCGCAAATTACAGAATAATCGAAGCAGGACATCCGGTGTCGGATAAGAACTCATATGCAGCAGCACAGGCGGCGCTTGACATGGTCTCGGGACTCAGCAGTGATGACACAGTCCTATTCCTTGTATCCGGAGGAGGAAGCGCGTTATTCGAAAAGCCGCTCGTCCCTGAGGAAGAGATGCAGGATGTGACAAAACAGCTCCTGGCCTGCGGTGCGGATATTACTGAAATGAACACAATCCGCAAGAGGCTGTCAGCTGTAAAAGGCGGTAAGTTCGCTAAGGCATGCCCGGCGAAGGTCGTCGCTGTAGTCCTCAGCGATATTCTCGGGGATCCCCTCGACATGATCGCATCGGGACCTGCTGCACCGGATAAGTCACTGCGTGAGCAGGCGAAGGCTCTGGTGGCAAAATATGATCTCAAGCTGAGCGAGAAGGCTCTGAAGCTGCTGGATATAGAGACTCCGAAGCAGCTTGATAACGTAGAATCCCACATCGTTGGAAGCGTCAGGAGGCTGTGCGAGTCAGCAGCACAAACTGCCGCAGAGCTCGGATACGAGCCTCATGTCCTGACCGACCAGCTGTGCTGTGAGGCAAGAGATGCCGGTTCATTCCTTGCTTCTATCGCCCGCACACATGCAGACGATGGCAAAGCCCTTGCATACATTGCAGGCGGTGAGACGGTCGTGCATCTTACTGGCACGGGAAAAGGCGGCCGCAACCAGGAGATAGCACTCTCAGCAGCTGCAGGCATAGCCGGACTTGATAATGTCCTTGTATTCTCGCTTGGATCGGACGGAACTGACGGCCCTACAGATGCGGCCGGGGGCATAGTCGACGGAAGCACCGCGGCCTGCCTTGCTGAGCAGGGGATATCAATAGATCAGGTGCTCGCAGACAATGATGCCTACACAGCACTCGGAAAGGCTGACGGCCTGATCATGACAGGACCGACCGGCACTAATGTGAACGACGTAGCCGTAGTATTAATAAAGTAAACTCAACAGCGGTATAAACATTTCCGGAAGAAGGAAGTATTTATACCGCTTTTGTTTTGCCTTAAATAAGGCTGATCAGCGCAATGTAAAACGGAGTCCGCCGTAATGGTGAACTCCGTTTCTGGTTGGCTCGTAATATGAGCATGCTGCCATTAGCAGCGAGCGATTAACGCTTGCTGAACTGGGATGCTCTTCTAGCTTTCTTGAGACCTGGTTTCTTTCTTTCCTTCATTCTTGGGTCTCTTGTCAGGAAGCCAGCTGCCTTGAGCATTGGTCTGTAAGCCTCAGCGTCTACTTCGCACAGTGCTCTTGCGATACCGTGTCTGAGTGCGCCTGCCTGACCTGTGAAGCCGCCGCCGTTAACTGTAGCGATAACGTCGAAGCTGCCCATGGTTCCTGTCAGCTCGAGAGGTCTCTTAACTTCGTTCTTAACGATATCCTTCTCGCCGAAGTAAG
>CACWYF010000007.1 GCA_902765035.1 uncultured Eubacteriales bacterium | reverse complement strand
GATCATGGAGCTGACTCCGCTTAAAAGATGGGCATCAGCCGAAGAGATCGCTGAATGGATATACTTCGTAGGCGTCACCAACAGGTTCATGACAGGCCAGAACCTCCTCATAGACGGGGGAGAAGCCGGCAGGGCGGAGTTCGTCTGGCCGGAGTAACTGTGCTGTCAGGCGGGATGCCGGGATTGACCGGCTGCATACGGATGAACTATAATAATGCTGAACTGTGATCTTTATGGTCACAGTTTTTTATTGATGTGAAGAACACAGACGGAAGGAAAAACGGGTGATTTAAATGTATTCCGTGGAATTGGACAGCGGCTCATCCAGGAGCCTGTATGTACAGATATATGATTATCTGAAGAAAGAACTCGCAGACGGAAGGATCGCGCAGGGCGAGAGACTGCCTTCGATCCGCAATATGGCCAGAATGCTGGGCGTCAGCGTCACGACTGTCAGGATGGCATATGATCAGCTGATCGTGGAAGGATATCTTGAGAGCAGACCTCAGTCCGGTTTTTACGCCATCCAGGGCTCATGGGACGGCACAGCTCATGGCGGGGGAACAGAAGGCGCCTATGTGCATCCTGTCACGGTCACTCAGGCCGAGGAACATCAGAACGACATGATGTACGATCCGGAATCCTTCGATTTTGTCAAATGGAAGAAATGCATGACCAGCGTCCTTAACGATACGCCGGAGCTGCTTCTGTCAGAGGGAGACCGTCAGGGGGAACCTGCGCTGAGAACTGAGATAGCATCATACCTGTATAAGTCAAGAGGGGTCGTCTGCGGCCCGGAGCAGGTAGTCATAAGCGCCGGTACGCAGCAGCTTGTGACACATATAGCCAGAATACTCAAGGTAATGGGCATCACTCTCGTATGCACGGAGGATCCGGGATATGAACCGGCGAGCAGGATATTCGGCGACAGGGGTTTTGCGATAAGCAGCATTCCGGTCAGAAGCGACGGAATAGAGATAGAAAAGCTTCCGGCCAACATAAGATCGGCTGTATATGTCAGCCCGCAGAACCAGTTCCCGACCGGTGCGCTGATGCCGATAAGCCGGAGGCACAGGCTCCTTGAGTGGGCGGACGACAACGACAGCATCATCATTGAGGACGACTATGACAGCGAGCTGAGGTATTTCGGGATGCCTGTCCCTGCCCTGCAGGGACTCGAAGGCGGGAAGCGGGTCGTATACATCGGATCGTTCACATCCACACTTTTCCCTGCTGTCAGGATAAGCTACATGGTGCTGCCTCACGACATGATATCCATATATGAAACGATGAAGATGGACTATGACCAGACCTGTTCCAAGACGGAGCAGCTCACTCTGGCACTGTTCATGCAGAGGGGCTTCTACGGAGCCAATCTGCGGAAGATACGCAATCTGTATTCGCATAAGCTGCGTGAAGCCATGGACGCGATCGGAGAGTACGGAGGAAAGGATGGTTTTGCCTCGGCGGAAAACACCCGCTCGGGCATAAACATCATACTCAGGATAGATACAGGTGCTGAAGGCGGGGATGAGAAGGAGGCTGCCGGCAGGCTCATAGATGATGCTGCCGGGCTCGGGATCAAGGTGAGGAGCATTCCGCAGCTGTCGCATGACGGTCTGATATACCTGATATTCTATTACAATCAGATACCTGCCGGTGAGATAAAGGCGTCAGTGCAGAAAATGCTGTCGGCTTTCAGGGAGACTGTGAGGGGAAACTGAAAATGAAGAGAACAACGCTTTGCTACATAGAGGACAGAGGAAAATGGCTGATGCTGTACAGGAACCGCAAGCCTGAGGACCCGAACGAGGGAAAGTGGCTCGGAATTGGCGGCAAGATAGAACCGGGCGAGACTCCGGATGAGTGCAACAGACGCGAGGTCATGGAGGAGACCGGACTCAGGCTCGGATCGGCGCATTTCTGCGGCGTAATACATTTCCGCGCGGATGTGTACGAGGACGAGGACATGTACCTGTATTACTCGGACGATTATGCACCTGCTGACCCGGCTGCGGCGGAGCTGTACCGTGCGGAAGGCATCTGCACCCTTCCGGAATGCGATGAAGGTGAGCTGAGGTGGATAGACGCGTCTGAAATAATGGATCTTCCGATGTGGGAGGGAGACCGGGTGTTCCTGGGAAAACTCCTTGCCGGCGAGCGTGAGATATCCCTGACTCTGAGCTATACCGGAGAGAAGTGCACGGTAATCGGAAAGTAGAAAAAATAAATAGAAATCCTGACGTTTGAGTAGAGCTATCTAACGTCATATGTGGTATGATAGAAGAAGCCTGAGGGGCACATATAGTGCCTGCAGGCTTCTTGCCTTATTCTGAGGAGTAAAGCGGGAGATATTCAGGATGCAGCCCGGAAGGAGTTTTCATATATACCGGAATGGAAGAAAACAGACAGGATAAAGACCTTAAACAGGCAGAACTGAATAAAGAGGCTGAAGGCATGACTTCCAGAGTCACGAGGCACACCTGGATCGGCGATAAGGATGAGGTCAGACCTGACGGCGCTGACCGGCCGGTTACACGCGCGACTTTTGCAGATACTGACATGCGCGGCACCAGAATGATCAGGACCAAGGTTGTCGAGAGGCCGAAGAAACCATACAGAGGCTTCATTACGGACGAGGAGATCAGTCAGGCTGAAGCGGCGGCTGAAATCGACCGCAGGGCCATCGCCGAGAGCAGAGCTGCAAGGGAGGGACTGGCTCAGACCAGGATATACAGCGGCTTCGGTGAGCCTGAGGAAACTGAGAAAGCTGAGGACAAAGCTGACAGAACGGCTGAGGAACCGCAGAAGCCTAAGGCCCGCAGGAAGAAAACAGTAAACATCCAGATTGCAGACAACAATAAGTTCAGACGTCTGGTAGTGCTGCTTGCTGTCTTCGTTGTTTTGCTTGCGTTTGAAATCAGTTTTGCAGTCATGAAAGCGAGGACGGCTACTCTGCCGGGAAGCACTGCAAAGCTTAGGAGCAAAACGGAGACCGTTCAGGCGAATAATACAAAACTGCAGGAGTCGATCGACAAAATCGGCGACTATGATGATGTAAAGGCTAACAGGGATTCATGGCAGAAGATAAGGGATCAGCTCGCGGAATAAGAATAAGTGACACGATGCTCAAAGCTATGGCTGTGCTTATAGTTATTACTCTAATCGCAGCTGTATTCGTCGTGCCTAAGTACGGCAAGGTCTTCAAGGCATACGTGGCTGCGAGATCCGAGTACAAGGCGGCTCAGGCAGGCTATGGAGCGGCGGAGCAGAAGAATGCTGATCTGTCTCAGACGCTTGAAGAGATGGAAAGCATGAAGGCTGAGTCGGATAGGCTTTCTGCTGAGGTATTCAAGCTGGCTGCCAGGACTGAAAAAGAAATACAGGAAGGCACGAGCACCAAGAAGATATGCTACATAACTCTTGATGACGGTCCGTATAACAGGGGCAAGGAGTTCCTCGATCTGTTCAATAAGTACGGTGTCAAGGCGACCTTCTTCCTGACTACGGCAAACGGCGACAAGCTGCCTGACCAGGCGGATCTCTCCGCAAAGTCGATGTATCCGGAGTATATCAAATTCGGACACACCATCGGCAACCACACTTACTCCCACGACTACGGACAGGGCGGAATATACTCAAGCGCTGAAGCATTCATGAATTCCGTCAATAATCAGCAGAAATTCACTGAGGAAGCGACCGGTGGTGCATATACTCCTAAGATCGTAAGGTTCCCGGGCGGATCCGGTGAGGCCGGTGCAACTGCAGACGACATCAAGGATGCCCTCAGAAAGGCGGGCCTTGGATGGGTCGACTGGACAGTGGATTCCGGAGACAGCTGGGGTTCAGACAGGGCAAGTGCAGAACTGATCAAGAGCAATATCAGGGAAGCTGCAAAAGATCAGAAAATAATGGTGATACTCTGCCACGAATGGAGCAAGGATTCGCTTGAGGCGATGCCTTCGATCATAAGATACCTTGATAAAAAAGGCTACATCTTCCTGCCGCTCTTCCCTGAGAGCGTGATGGTACAGAAGTAGGGCAGCGAACACTGTACGGAAGAAGTAATTTGAACAAGAATCAATATATTATAAAGGGCTGAGATTAAACGTTCGGAGCGAGAATCCATCGTAAGGGATCCACCGCAAGCGGTACCCCTTGCGATAATCCCGCAGGAATCGCCACAAGTATATGTTGCGATTCCGAGGACTCGAGCGGAGGACGCGTAATCTCAGCCCTTTATTATTTACATTGTTTTACTTCTGCCCGGCTTTACAGTGTGAGGTCTCCGTCTTTGACCCATCCGAGCTTCCTGCAGCCCATGTTGATCAGCGGTGCAAGGATAGCCGGAAGCACGAAGCAGATGAGGATGAGTCCCAGCCAGTCCATACCGGTAATGGCGGTCTTGGTGCCTGCTGCTATATCAGCTACCCATCCTGAATAAACGCCTATCTGACCTACGAATCCGCATGTTCCCATGCCGCTCGATACAGGAGCTCCGTTCATCTGAAGGTGGAAAATGCAGGTCGCTATAGGACCTGTAATTGCGGATGCAAGAGTAGGTCCGATCCATATCCTCGGGTTCTTGACTATGTTGCCCATCTGGAGCATCGATGTGCCGATGCCCTGTGAAACGAGGCCGCCCCACTTGTTCTCAGGGAATGACATTACCGCAAATCCTATCATCTGAGCGCAGCAGCCCGCTACTGCGGCGCCGCCTGCGAGTCCGGTAAGACCGAGTGCTGCGCAGATAGCTGCTGATGAGATAGGGAGGGTAAGTGCTACTCCTACGATGACGGATACCAGGATGCCCATCATGAAAGGCCTACGCCTACTCCGATAGTTACGAGAGGAGTAACAAGAATATCTATTTTGGTCTCGCCCTGAACGGCTTTGCCAACTTCTGCAGCGATGATCGCTATGAACAGAACGGCAAGAGGGCCGCCTGCGCCTCCGAGCCCGTTGGCTGCAAATCCTACAGTAGCAAGCGAGAAGAGGACGAGCGGCGGGCACTTGAGAGCGTAGCCTATTGCTATCGCCATCGCAGGACCTGTCATCGCCATGCACAGGCCGCCTACTGTGTAGTCAACTCCGCTGACATTGCAGACCGGGTTGGTCAGAAAGCCGATGTGGAACTGAGTTCCGAGTGTATTGATGATGGTTCCGATCAGCAGTGAACAGAACAGACCCTGAGCCATTGCTGAAAGGGCATCTATTCCGTAGCGCTTTGCGCTGATCTCGATGTTCTTGCGTTCAAGAAATGCCTTGAATGATGAATTGCCGGAATCCTTTGTCATTTTGCTGTTCTTCCTTTATAATGTTAGATGCTTGAGTTTCAGGCATATGCTGTGGTTTTGCTTGCCATAAACCCCATATATATGGCATACTGACATGAGGTCAGCATACTGACGAGAATTATACCACAGAAATGCTTATAATTGAGGCAATAATTGCTCTAAATTGCCGACAATCTTAAGAATTGATTCATAACAGAAGGGAGTCCCTGATGAGTAGAGACGAAACCATGAGACAGGCACCTGTAAGAAGGAAGAAGAAGGGCTGCGGTCCTTTCCTGCTGGTGCTTATTCTTGTTCTTGCTCTCCTGGTAGGAGTGGGCGGATGGTATACAATGGGCCTTAGAGCGGTAGAGCCAGGCAACGAAGAAGCGGTCGTGGTAGAGATTCCTAACGGATCCGGAGCATCAATGATCGTCGAAATTCTTGACGAAGCCGGGCTGGTAAGGAACAAGACCTGTGCCAAAATCAATGCCAAGATCGGCGGTTACAACAGCCTGCAGGCCAACACATACATTTTCAACAAGGGAATGTCATTCCAGCAGATCATGAAGGTCATAAATGAAGGAAACTTTGACTACCTGTCCAAGGAATCGGTAGAGATCAAGGACGGTGCCAGACTGACTCAGGTCGCTGCGGCAATTTCCGAACAGCTTCCGTACTCGTCGGATGAGATACTCGCAAAGTGGAATGACAAGGAATACCTCAATCAGCTGATCGAAAAGTACTGGTTCCTGACAGACGACATTCTGGATAAGGACGTGATGAACCCTCTTGAAGGATATCTCTATGCGGATACATATTATGTAACATCCGGAAGTGACACTATCGAGGGCTTCACTGAGATGTGCCTTGACAGAATGGATACCGAGCTGACAGCGAGAAAAGACCAGATCGAAGCATCGGGATTCTCCGTACATGAATTCCTGACGCTCACTTCCATCGTTACCAAGGAAGCAACGGCCGGTGATCAGGCTGCAGTTGCGGGCGTATTCATGAACAGACTCGACCAGGGAATGTCGCTCGGAAGCGATGTAACCGTAGGATACATTTTCGACATCGACAGAGTAGAGCTCAAGCAGAGCCAGCTCGACAGCGACAACCCGTACAACACCCGTAAGTTCGCGGGACTGCCTCCGGGGCCTATCTCCACAGTAATAGGAGATGCGATGGATGCAGTACTGAACTACGAGAAGTCCGAAGACCTGTTCTTCTTCGCAGATGAAAATGGTAAGGTGCACTTCTTCAAGACCCAGGAGGACTTCAGTCAGGGCATCGAGGATATCGGGCTCCTGAAGGATGATCCGAAGACTGAGGATCAGTAGGGCAGGACCGCAAAACCGCAGGGCAGCCATCAGAACTTGACAATTTGAGCGATTTGCGCTTGTGTGACAAGTTTTGCCCTCCGGAATCCATGTGATATAGGCAAAATAACAGTAAAACCTTGTACTATTCGGCGTTTCGCGCGAAATTGACAAGTATTCAAAAGAAAAAACTTGTCAAATTGCGGAAATTCCGTGAATAGTACAAGGTTTTTGCGTTTGTGCCGCCTAAAAGCAGCCAAATAAGGGGTTCAACCTTGTCAAATCCATAAGAAAAAGGGAATTTGTACAAGGTGCAGGCTTGTCAGGGTCAGACTTGTTTATGGATCAGTGTATCTGCTACTGCTGATGCGGTCGACCAGCACATCTGAAGGTTGTAGCCGCCGGTGATGCCGTCCGCATCGATTGCCTCCCCGATAGCGTAAAGACCCGGGAACCTCTTAAGCTGCATGGTGGATGTATCGATCTCATCGAGAGAGATCCCGCCGGCCGTTACCATGCCGTTATCATCAACGGATGAGATGATGAAGTCGTCCGAGATCAGAAGGCCGGCGAGTACGGATGTACGGATATCGACTGACGGTCCTTTTGATCGTGATTCGAGGACTTTCTGCATGCGCTTCGGCAGGTTTTCAATGGCTTTGCCGTAGCTGACGGACAAGGTCCCACCGGGCTCAGCATATCTTGAGATGTTAAGGATCACAGGCCCTGAGAAACCGCGGTGGGTGAACAGGAGGTCGCCCGTCATGCGTGCAGCCATTTTGCCGTGGCCGCCCGGAGCCGGTGAAGCTGTCTGCTGTCCGGAGTCTTTCGTCTGTCTGCCGGCAGTGCTGTCAGCCCGTGATTCTCCGGGTTGAAATACAGTAACGGTCACATCTTCAAGAGTTATTCCGCTCAGTTCCTCGTATGGATAATCTTCCGGATAGACAGGCGCGAGGGCGGATCTTGGTGGAGTGACGCTGACTTCCAGGTCTTCAAGTATTCTGAAAACAGATCCGTCTGATCCTGTCTCCGGGAATGTGATACCGCCGGATGCGACGATGACATTCCTGGATGTGATCTCCGCGGCAGGGGAGACTCTGATCTCCCATCCGTCATCGCGCCGGTGGATGCTGTGAACCTCCGTATCCTTTCTGATTTCCCAGCCATTTGATTCCGCCTTTTCAAGAAAGAGGTTAAGAATATCCGATGCCTTGTGAGAAGACGGGAAAACTCTCCCGGCATCCTCAAGATCCCAGGAGTATACCGGATTGCCTTTCTCATCGGCAAGGCTTATGCCGTTCTCCTCGAGCCATGATGCAAGACCCATGTTGCTGTGCCTGTAGAGGCACTTTCTCAGGCGCGGACCGGAATTGCCGTAACAGCTGACAAAGTCCTTGATGGACCCGCCGTGTGTTATGTTGCATCTGCCGCCTCCGCTCATGAGAAGCTTAGTGCCGCACTTGCCGGTCTTCTCGATAATGAGCCCGCCGCCGGGCATATTCCTGACATCGAGACGGGCCGCCAGCATGAGAGCCGAAGCGCCGCCGCCGATAATGATGCAGTCGTAATACATGATTGCCACCTCTGTAGGTAATTTGCTGATGCAATTATAGCATATGACAGCTGAATAACGCTTAGGGCAGAATAACTGCACTTAGGACAGAAGGGTTGTTTTGCATGCCGCGAAAAATTACAATTCAAGGGGAATTTGTTATTATTTTCGCAAGGAGTTAACTGTATGATCCGTATTGCTGTTTGTGATGACGAGAGACCTGTAAGGGAATCCATAGTCAAAGCTCTTGGGAAATACAAAACAGAGACCGGCACTGACATAGAGGTGCTGGAGTTCTCTGATGCGGAAACTCTGCTGACGAGCTATCCGTCAGGACTTGATCTTATATTACTGGATATCTATATGCCGGGAATGGATGGCATGGAGGCTGCTAAAGCGATAAGAGAATTTGATACGGAGGTATGTATCATTTTCATTACAACGATGTATCAGCGGGCTATTGAAGGGTACAAGGTCAGAGCCTTTGGTTTTATCCGTAAGCCGGTCAGCTATGAAGAGTTCTCACACGAGCTGGGGGACGCAATCAAGAATATAGAGCGATCCAGAGAGAAAGACCATTATCTTAATATCAGATCTTCCGGCAAATCCTTCAGAATCCCTGTGTCACGTATCAGCTACTGCGAGGTCAGGGGACACTATGTGAGCCTTTGCGTGGATGGCGAGGTCAGAGAGTACAGATGCCCGATCCGTGAGCTTGAAGAACAGCTGAGCGGATATGGTTTCTTCAGATGCCATGCGAGCTATCTTGTCGCCGCAGAGGCCATACAGGAGATAAGGCAAAACGAGATCCTGCTCAAGGACGGCAATATAGTTCCGATCAGTCAGAGGCGGCGCAAGGCTTTCATGAGTGCGTTATCCTCTTATTATGGAGATACTTTCTGATGATGCCAGACATCATTACCGGTTCTGTTATAGATATACTTTCCTGCATTGCAGAGATAGCGATACTTCTCTGGTTCTTCAGCAGGAAAAATGAACGAAGAGACATCGGAGACGATCCTGTAAGAAAGGTGATCGGCTTCCTGCCTCTTCTTGTGCTGCTTGGAATATATATGACACCTCTCAATGCTGCGGTCAGCGTTTTTTCGCTTGAGAACCTTGCCATTCAGCTGCTGAGAATGATCCTGCATCTGCTGCCGGTCATGTGCTGGCTGCTGCTTAACAAGGAATGCAGTGTACCTGTAGCATTTTATCTGTCGGCTATTTTCACTGCTATATATCTCACGGCACAGAACCTCAGAATGGTAATGATGACATATGGAACAGTGACTCCTCCGCATCAGGCGAAGGGGGCCGGATATGTTTTCGGGCTTGTAATCGTTGCGGCAACTGAACTCATACTGGCAGCGGTGACAAGAAAACTCATAAAGCCGGAGAAGATAGATATAATAGACAGTCAGAGAACGATCATGATGAGCACTGTGCTGCTTATCATGGTGTATTTCAAATGGATACTTACAGCTGTCAGGGAACTGAACCTGGGCGGCAACAGAGTCACGATGATTTCCTTCTCTCTTGTGACTTCTATAGGACTGTATCTTGTGATTCTGCTCTTTGATTACAGCAGGCTGCTGCTTAAGGAGAAGGAGGAAGCAGAGCACGAGCGTATGGTACTCCAGTATGAGGTGAGAAGTGCACAGCGTGAGATGCAGGCAAGTGATGATATCCGGAGGCTCTATCATGATGTCAAGAATCATCTGCTGGCTATCCAGAGCATGTCCGGAAGTGAAGGGGAGATCAACGACTATCTCAGTGAGCTCCTTCCGAAGTTCGAAGGATACGAGACACAGGTAAAGACCGGGAACCAGACCGTGGATGCCATTCTGTCTGAGAAGATCCAGCTCACACATGCTGATGGGATCAGATTCAATATCTGCCTCGATCTTGCAAGCCTCGGACACATCAGAACAGTAGACCTTGTGACTATATTCGGCAATGCGGTGGACAATGCGGTAGAAGCACTTCGCAAACTCGATGATAAAGAGGAGAAATACCTGTATATCAAAAGTGCTGCATTCGCAGGAAATATTGTGATCAGGTTCGAGAACAGATTTGCCGGCAGAGTCGAAATGAAGAATGGTGTACCTGTCACCAGCAAGAAGGACAGTGACATGCACGGGATCGGCATCAGGAGCATAGAGAACGCTGCCTCAAGGTATGGCGGAACTGTCTCTGTCAAAGCAGATAACGAAAACAGGCAGTTCACGCTTATCGTGATGCTGCCTGCCGGTATGTGATACTATTCCCAGAACAGCTCGTCAAGAGTCTTGTCCAGCTGTCTGCATATTGCTATACATAGATTGATAGTGGGGTTATAGTCCCCTTTTTCTATTGCGCTGATTGTCTGCCTTGAAACACCGATGAGATCTGCAAGCTGCTGCTGTGAGAGATCCTTGGCGACACGGGCAGATTTCATTTTAAGATTCTTCATGTCAGTCTCCTTTCGATTCTGCACAGCGCATCATATCTCATCTTCGGCAGATTCTTCTTCAGAAGCTTTGTTCTTCAAACTTAGTGAAATCAGTATAACTGCGAATGCTGCGCAGAACAGGAGCGAAGCACATGGTCCGAATGCAAGCTTCCCATCTACAATGGCGCCATCCTTAAGACCGGTAAATCCTGATATCGCATTGCAGATAATTACTATCCACATAACAGCCTTGTAAGTTCTTGCATCTGTTCCTACCCCGAAATATGAATCATTCCTGATGCAGTAGAGTGCATATACCATAACTCCGGTCAGAAGGATGAAGAATAATGTAAGTGTACGTGTCA
The DNA here is from genome assembly GCA_902765035.1 of uncultured Eubacteriales bacterium. Taxonomy (GTDB): domain Bacteria; phylum Bacillota; class Clostridia; order Peptostreptococcales; family Anaerovoracaceae; genus Crickella. Next base: position 3,953 of record CACWYF010000007.1, on the reverse strand, counting down.
GCGGGAGTATGTCGAATGCGTTAAAACTCTCTGCCAGCAGCTCAAGCGTCAGCAGGATCACTACTATGAAGAATGCGTATTTGTAGCCTCTGCCTCGTACGAGCTCCTGTCTTTCATCGAAGTTACCTTTCATACCTGCCTTCTTGCTGAACTTCCAGATTACCAAGAATATTATCAGTGCGGTCACTATACCGAAAGCCAGACCTGCAGCATATTCTGTATTGTTCATATTATTACCTCCATGTTGTCTATGTATCCGATTTATCTGTGATCTGTTTGTAATTCCATTGTCTGTATATGTGGTTTTGTAGCATCATAGTACATCATAAATGTCATAATGTCAAATATATTTAACATTTTATCAAAAATATTTTCAATTAGGGGTAGAAGTCCGAATCTGATTTCCAAATCCGGTGTTGAATCAGAGAAATAATACACGCCACTGGAAAAGCGAGAAACTGCTTATGCATCTGGGACAGAATTTGCAGCGTTTGTGCCAGGCGCATTTGCACTTAGGACGTCATAAATGCATATATGCCTGATCTGTTGAACGCATCTTGCTGCGGAATTATGATGCAGCTATCAAATCAACCGAAACTGTATCTTCAGGACCGCCGAGCACAGGTGGAAATCAACAGAAAGGTGAATGAAATGAAAGACAAACAGACTGAAAAGAAGAAAGCCGTAAGGTTTTTCTCGGTAACGATGCTGATCCTGCTCGTATGCTCGATCTTCATCTGGGGATTCCAGACATCATGGGGCAAGGTCCACATCGAGAGAATCTATCTCAACTCACAGGACGGTACATCAGTAAGCTCACTGATATACATTCCTAAGACAGCAACTGATGAGACACCTGCTCCTGTAGCAGTCATCTATCACGGACGTTCCAACCATGCTCACTCCAATGACACATGGAGCATGGAACTCGCAAGAAGAGGAATGGTAGTTCTGTCACCAGACCTTCAGGGCGGCGGTGAATCTGACCCGGATATCGACAGAGGCATCCAGGCTATCACAACAGCACAGTATGCCAACGGCCTCTCATTTGTACAGAAGGACAGCCTGAACCTGATCGGATATTCTGCAGGTACAGCTACAGTTCTCCAGACATACGGGGCAATGCCGGATAAGGTCAACAGTGTATGTGAAGTATTCGGACCTTTCATGATGCAGATGGTTGGCGGCTTCGAGAATGTAGATACTAATTTCGGACTTATCAAATCTACTGCTGACCAGTATGACTATCACTTTATCGGTGATCCGGATGCATGCCTCAAGGCAACAGGTGAGATGGCAGGCATCGACGGTCTGCAGCCGAATAAGGATTATCAGAGAAACGGCAAGCTCTTCAGATATGCTGTTATCGACGGAACACTCCACCAGACAGGTAATATCTCCGGAGCAACCATTGAGGAAATCGTTAAATTCGAGAACGATGTAGTAGAATTCCCGGTTAAGCTTGACAACGGCGACCTCGCATGGCTTCCGCAGCAGCTTTTCTCAGGAATCGCATGTATCGCAATGATGTTCCTGCTTGCAGCACTTGTCAACCTGCTCATGCAGAACGAGTACTTTGCAAGCGCGGCGAATCCTGTTCCAAGGGGCGGCACACCGAGAAAGGGCGCCAAGGCATGGTGCATCGACCTGCTGTTCTCACTGGTAATCCCGGCACTCATCTTCGTACATGTTTCCGCATATACAATCAAGTGGACAGGACTCGGTACCAGATGGACTAAGATCCTTCCGTCCGCTAACCTCAACGGAATCATGGCATGGCTCGTTGTACTCGCTCTGATCGGAATCGTAAGAATGATCATCAGAGCAAACAAGGCTAAGAAAGACGGCAAGCCTCTGACACTCGGCGATTATGCTCTCGGCGCAGACGGAGACACCAAAATCGACTGGAGCAAGGTCGGCAAGAGCTGCCTCATGGCACTGATCGTAGTAATATTCGTATTCACATGGCTCTGGCTGATTGAGGGATTCATGGGAATCAACTATCAGGTATGGAATCTCTCAACATACCTCAAGATGAGCCCGATGAGAATCGTAAGAGCTATCCCTTACTGCCTGATCATCTTCTTCGTAATGTTCGTCGGCAACATGTCGCAGCGCATCCTTCCTTCAACAGGAAACGAGAAGAAAGATATGTGGAGAGCTGTCATCGTCAATACTGTACTCACAGCAAGCGCTCTCTTCGTACTGCTGGTAGCTCAGTACGGCGGATCGATGATCATCGGCACAGGCCAGACGATCATCCCTCAGATCGACATCTACGGAACAGGTCAGAATACAAGCTCGGGTTCTCTCGACTTCGCATTCGGATACTGCTACATGATGGGCGGCACCACAGGCGTGGTGACATACCTCTACAGAAAGTACGGAAACATCTGGGTTGGCGTAATCCCTGCAGCGATCTTCGCAGGTATGGTAACACTCTCAGGCTTCACAGTACTCGGATAATACTGACTGAGAATCTGTCAGATCAATTAGTAATAGGATCCATAAAATCAAACTCCAACATAGAAAAGAGCGGCGCATACATAAATGCCTCGCTCTTTTCTTCAAAAGCGGCAAAGCCGGGAAAGGGACATACAAATGCCAACAGTAGTATGCAGTTTGCCTGAAACAAGATTTGAGAAATACAGTGTCAGCTGGCCGGAGGGCTGGAATATAAAATACATTGAGAGGCCTATAGATGAGAATGGCCTCAGGGAAATGCAGGAGGCGGATTATCTTCTGGTCGACTGCATGGACAGGATAACAAGAGAAATGCTCGAGCCGTGCAAAAGGCTGAAGATGCTGCATGTAGAAGGCGTTTCATTCAACATGGTCGACATTGAGGGCGCCAGAGAGCTCGGCATCATGGTCTGCAACAACAAGGCTGTCAACGCAGCCGCAGTTGCGGAGCACTGTGCAGCTCTGATGCTGGCCGGATACAGGAAAGTCGGCTGGATGGATCACAACGTAAGACGCTTCGGATACGCAAAAGCTAACGAACTATTCGTCGAAAAAGGCGTGCGCGAGGTCGAAGGTTCAACGATCGGAATGATCGGAATGGGTGTCATAGGAAGAGAAGTAGCGAAGAGGCTTGCGCCATGGGGATGCAGGCTTGTTTACACCGACCCTATAAGGATGGACGAGGAACTCGAGAAGGCATACGGACTCGAGTATGTAACGCAGGAAGAACTCATGAGAGAGTCTGATATAATCAGCATCCACGTACCGGTGCTTCCTTCCACGATCAACATGATAAACAGAGAAACACTCAGCATGATGAAAAACGACGTGCTGCTCGTCAACGTCGCAAGGGGAGAAATCGTGAATAATGATGATCTCGCCTGGGCGCTTGAGGCCCATGAGATCGGGTTTGCGGCACTTGACACAGTAGCACCTGAACCGATGCCGGATGATCATCCTCTGAGAAATCTCAGACCTGATGCTGATGCAAGAGTGCTGTTCACGACTCATTCTGCCGGAAGAACAGACCAGGCATTCAAGAGAATGCTTGAATGGGCGATCGCCAGCATGAAGAAGATGGAGAACGGCGAGAGACCGAATAACATAGTCAACGGACTGTGACAGCTGAAAGGTGGCGCGAGAATCGTTGTCACCTTTTTTCTTTTGATGTATCATTGTGCTCGGAGGAAAGAAATGTACAAGCACAGGGTTGAAATCAAAGACGGCGATGCGCTGATCGTAGGCCATCTGTATATTCCGGACGGTGAATCTGACCGCCCGTGCGTTATCATAAGCCACGAATTCGGCGTCGATCAGAACTGGGAGACCAGGTATGCCACCGAGCTGGCAAAGAGGTCTTATCCTGTGTTCACGTACGATTTTCCCGGCTCCGGAAACGGATGCAGCGAGGGGAGAGATACCCGCGAAATGAGCATCCTGACTGAGGTCGGGGACCTGGGCGTCGTCTACGATTACGTGCGGTCGCGGCC
>CACWYF010000006.1 GCA_902765035.1 uncultured Eubacteriales bacterium | reverse complement strand
GACAACCACATCCAGCAGGGCAACGCTCTCGGTATCGATCCTAAGCAGATCACATGGAAGAGAGCTGTTGACATGAACGACCGTCAGCTCCGTAACATCGTAGACGGACTCGGCGGCAAGGCGCAGGGCGTGCCTCGTGAAGACGGTTTTGACATCACAGTAGCATCCGAGGTAATGGCAGTACTTTGCCTGTCCTCAGATATCACTGACCTCAAGGAAAGATGCGGACGCATCATCGTAGGATATACATACGGCGGAGAGCCTGTAACTGCACATGACCTCAAGGCTGAGGGAGCTATGGCTGCACTTCTGAAGGATGCACTCAAGCCTAACCTCGTACAGACACTTGAGGGAACACCTGCATTCGTACACGGTGGACCTTTTGCCAACATCGCTCACGGCTGCAACTCAGTTACAGCTACAAGAATGGCTCTTAAGAGCGGAGACTACATCGTAACAGAGGCAGGCTTTGCTGCTGACCTCGGCGCAGAGAAGTTCCTCGACATCAAGTGCCGCATGGCAGGTCTCAAGCCTGATGCAGTAGTAATGGTAGCTACAGTAAGAGCTCTCAAGTATCACGGCGGAGTTGCCAAGGCAGACCTCAACGAGGAGAACCTCGAAGCTCTCGAGAAGGGACTTCCTAACCTTCTCCAGCACGTCAGCAACATCAAGGACGTTTACGGACTTCCTTGCGTAGTAGCAATCAACGCTTTCCCTACAGACACCAAGGCTGAGCTCGACCTCGTCGAGGCAAAGTGCAGGGAGCTCGGAGTCAACGTTGCTCTGTCCGAAGTATGGGCAAAGGGCGGCGAAGGCGGCAAGGCTCTTGCTGAGGAAGTCGTAAGACTCTGCGACCAGCCGAATGACTTCAGATTCTCCTATGATCTCGATATGTCGATCGAAGAGAAGCTGGAAGCTATATGCAAAAAGATCTATCACGCAGACGGTGTCACTCTCACACCGGGAGCAAGAAAGCAGCTCAAGAAGCTCGAAGAGATCGGCTGCAGCGGAATGCCTATCTGCATGGCCAAGACACAATACTCATTCTCAGACGATGCGTCCCTGCTCGGAGCACCTAAGGACTTCACCATCACGGTCAGAAACCTCAAGGTATCCGCAGGCGCAGGCTTCATAGTTGCACTCACAGGCGATATTATGACAATGCCTGGATTGCCGAAGTCACCTGCAGCAGAGAGGATCGATGTAGATGAGAACGGAGTTATCAGCGGACTGTTCTAGAGACACAGATCATAAGCCGGGGCGAAGGTCCCGGCTTTATTCAGAAAGGTAATAGAGGAAATACTTATGGGAGTCAATTCACCTGCAGAGATCACTGAAATATGGATTAATAACGGAATCAAGAAGGCAAACCTGTCCGTGGGCAAAATGCTTGTCCTTGGTATGCTTGCCGGTGCATATATCGGATTCGGTGCGAACGTGTTCGTGCTTGCAACTGCTGCAGGCGGCGACCCGTTCCAGAGCATGGTAGCCAAGCTGATCGGAGCAGCGCTGTTCCCTGTCGGCCTGATGATGGTCATCCTGTGCGGAGCTGAGCTCTTCACAGGCAACAACCTTCTGACACTTGCTCTGATGGACAAGAAGATCACAGCGGGCAAAATGCTGAAGAACTGGGTGATCGTATACATAGGCAACCTGATCGGATCGGTCCTGCTCGCGTTCGTTCTGGCTAAGAGCGGACTGTTTGCTGATGCCGCAGGAGAGAGAGCAATGGCGATCGCTGCTTCCAAGACTTCGATCCCGTTCATGCCTGCCGTACTCAGAGGTATTGGCTGTAATGTCCTGGTAGTCCTCGCGTGCTGGCTGCAGGCCGGTGCCAAGGATATGATCGGAAAGATCTTCGCGATCTGGTTCCCTATCATGATGTTCGTATTCGCAGGATTCGAGCACAGCGTAGCCAACATGACATACATCCCTCTGGGAATTTTCCTCGGTGCGGATGTAAGCTGGGGCGCATTCTTCCTTGCGAACCTGGTGCCGGTAACTATCGGAAACCTGATAGGCGGCGCAGTCGTGATACCATTTGCATATTACTACGCATACAAGAAATAAGGATTAAGGCCGAAGAGGCCTTTTTTCTTAGTATTGACTGGGAAAACACTTACTGATATCATTCAATCACAATAGAACACTAAAGAACCTATTGGTAAAGTAGGAATGACGCGTCAAGTGCTGCAGGATGGGAAGTTGTCTGCAGACGAAGGGCTGTGGCCCGCGGTGTCATCTCCGCTTCCGTTGCCGCTGAAGAGACTTCTTTGTGGCAATAGTTTTATCTTAATGTTTTTAGGTAGGCTGATGCCGGAAAGGAGTTTTTATTATGGACGTAAAGTCATTTGCAAACAGGACCGGACGCACGCGTACCCAGCAGCTTGCGACTGATGCTCTTCTCGCTGCGATGTGCGTCGTACTTGGATTCATGTCGATCAGGATCGGCAATATCATGAAGATATCGCTGGAGGATTTCCCGGTCATACTGGCTGCGCTGATGTACGGACCGGGAGAGGGAATGATAGTAGCCTTCGTAGGCATATTCCTGTATCAGCTGCTGAGCTTCGGCATAACCGCAACGACTTTGCTCTGGGTGCTCCCGTTCGTCGTAGTCGGCGGACTGGCCGGACTCTATGCGAAGAAATTCAATTTCAATAATGAACCTAAGCAGATACTGGGAGTATTCCTTGTTTCAGAGATCCTCATCTGCCTTCTCAATACCGGTGCGATCTATGTTGATTCCAAAATGTTCGGCTACTACTACCCGACAATCATCACTGGGATGATCGCGATCAGAATGGTTACAGCGATCGGCAAGGGCATCGTGCTCGGTCTCATATCGCCTCCGCTGCTGAAGACGCTGTCAAGAGTGACCGGCAACGGCAGAAGAGCGATTAATTAAAAAAGGAATATTTCAGAGCAAACTAAAAACCGGAGGCCCATCAGTTCAGGGCGCTCCGGTATTATTGTGGGGCTATGAGCCCCGTCGAGGGCTCGAAGAGTCCGAGACAAATAAACCACCCGCTATGCGGGTGCGCATCGAAGGTTAAACCAATAGACTCCCCGTTTGCTACAATGAGAGTGTTCAAGCCTCAGAGTAGAAAGGAGAGTCTATGGCAAACAAGAGTTATAGCCTTGCACATACGAAATGGATGTGCAAATACCATATAGTCTTTACGCCGAAGTACAGGCGAAAGATCATATACAACAAGTACAGAGAGGATCTGATCGAGATAATGAAAACTCTCTGTAAATATAAGGGCGTAGAGATAATCGAAGGGCATATGATGCCGGATCATGTTCATATGCTTGTAGCAATTCCGCCCAGAATCAGTGTATCAAGTTTCATGGGGTATCTCAAGGGAAAGAGTGCTCTTATGATGTTTGAAAGACATGCGAATTTGAAGTACAGATTTGGGAATAGGCACTTCTGGGCAGAAGGATATTATGTAAGTACAGTAGGTCTCAACGAAGAAACAATAAGAAAATATATAAGAGACCAGGAAAAGCATGATATGGCAGTGGATAAGCTGAGCGTGAAAGAATACGAGGATCCATTTGCCAAGTAAGCCCCTTCAGGGGCGGCCAAAGTGACAACGACACTGAGGCTTGAACAAATTAAAAGCCCGCGTCTTGAGGCGCGGGTCAGTATAGGGGGCTTATAGCCCCAGTTCGAACCACCCGTTTTACGGGTGGCACCGATTATCTGAAAAAGCGGCTATATTCCGAGCTCAAACTTAAGCTGCGGTGTAAGCGGCTCATAATTGATCATCTCGAAATCCTCAAGAGTGATGTCGGAGAACTCACAGCCGGCTTCCTTATGAAGCACAAGCTGAGGAGCAGCCGGAGCTTCGTCTGAAGCCTTCTCTGCGGATTCAAGTTCTGCTGCTCTTCTGAGCATCTCGTCGGCATTTTCCATGTGGCGGTCGTAGATCTGCTCGTTGGCGACGAAGTGAGTGAAGACGCCCGGCTCTTTGCCCGTAACCCTAGCGATCATCATCAGGAGCGCAGCGTACTGGATCTCGTTGATCCCGCCTGCACCCGATGCAGTCAGCATGTCACCGGATCTCTGGATGAGGACCATATCAAGATAATCCCCGCGGACATTCCATATTGTAAGGAATGCGCATGGTGCAAGACCCGGAGTCTCGTGAAGATCGGTCTCCTGCCACAGTGAGACGACCTTGCGGCGGCCGTAAGGGTCTTTTTTGATATTATCGATCAGCTGGTTCATGAGGTCATAGCGCTTTACCGTCGCTCCGTATCTCTGGCCGATCGTTCCGTCACCTATATCCCATGGATCCCACCATGTGACACCCATCTCCTTCATCTCGGACAGAACATTGGTAGGGTTCTTATATATAGTGAAGATCTCCCTGATACCGGTCTTCCATGCCTGACGGCGGAGTGTGCATACAGGGAACTCGCCTTTTGAGAGGTCGTACTTGCGCATCACGTGATTGACGCTTATGGTATGCGCCGGAGTGCCGTCCTCATACTTAGGGCGCGGATTCTCATCCTTGTAGCCGTTATCAAGTATGTTGTGTATATCGTTTACAAGATATCTGTCTGCCTTGGTCATCTTTATTCTCCTGTCAGAACCTTTTGCCTTTTTATCCGGTTCGATTGCTACAATTATAAAATGCAGCATCAACGCAGGCAAGTCTAATCTCTGTGGACGAAAGTATGACAACGGGGCAGGCTCAGACTGTCAGAAAAATGTGACAAAAAGAACCGTCCCCATTGTCACATAGTGTATTATATGCGTATGGACAGGATTCTTGAGACTGCGATGACGTATCTGAATAGAAGGGATTCACTGATATACTCTTACCACGGGAACACTTTCCTCCAGGACGGTGAGCTGACAGATCCGGATAATGGAGGCAGGGGCAGGATCGACTGCTCCACGCTGGTGCATCTGGCTATGGCCGGCATGGGCTACGGGGACAGTCCGTATGTGACCGGGGATGACGGTAAGTTTTTCGATGCGCTGTGTCCGTGGTATGATACAATCATCACGTTCAGAGACTTGTTTCTGAAGTATTCCGACCGCAGCTGCGATATCCGCCGGGCCTACGGGCTTGCGAGATACTGCAGGGAAAATGGCCTGGAAATCGGGCAAAACGATGAACGCAGGCCGGGTGACCTTGTGTTCTTCGATGCGCCGCCTTCAGTATATGAAGAGTACGTTAAGTATGGTGCGTACATGGCTGTATCTCATGTCGGAATAGTCACTGCGGACACAGATATAATGATCAATGCGACCGGAAGAAGCGACCACAGGTACAATGCTCAGCATGATCCTGTGCAGCTGACAAGGATAGAAGACAGGGGGACACCTGTCATAACTGCAAGAATGACGTTTTAGAAAAAGGATGGCGAGGGCCCTTAATGGAAACGAAGGAGATTCTGGAAAGATATAAAAACGGAGAGATAACACTCGAGGAGGCCGAGCACTACTTCAGCCGCAAGCCGTTCGAGGAGCTCGGATATGCCAAGCTGGATATGCACAGGGAGGTCCGCTCGGGATTCCCTGAGGTGGTTTACTGTGCAGGCAAGCCGGATGAGTTCATAGTGAACATCTACAGGACTCTCCTGGAGAAGAACGGCGAGGTGTTCGGTACACGTGCGACTCAGCACCAGTATGAGCTGGTGAAGGAAGCTATTCCGGACATCGAGTATGATCCTGTCTCACATATATTAAAGAAGGAAACAGACAAAAAGCATACGGGCAAAGTTGCTGTATGCTGCGCAGGTACTGCGGACATTCCGGTCGCAGAGGAAGCTGCACAGACAGCGGAGTTCTTCGGCTGCAATGTTGTCCGCACCTATGATGTAGGTGTCAGCGGGATACACAGACTGCTCTCAAGAGTGGATGACCTGCAGGAGGCCAACTGCATCATAGCAGTAGCCGGCATGGAAGGAGCACTTGCAAGTGTAGTAGGGGGTCTTGTGAGGAATCCTGTCATCGCGGTGCCGACCTCTGTCGGATACGGCGCGAGCATGCACGGACTGTCCGCGCTTCTGACGATGATCAATTCCTGTGCGAACGGGATCGCAGTCGTCAATATAGATAACGGGTACGGAGCGGGCTATCTGGCAACTCAGATAAACAGGCTCGCAGGGAACGGAGAAGAATAATGAAGACTATATACATCGACTGCGGCATGGGAGCTGCAGGAGACATGCTGACAGCAGCGCTGCTGGAGATAGCATGCAGGACTGAAAGCGGCCGTCCTGACAGAGAAGCCATAGAAAAGTTCGCTTCCGGGTTCAATAAGATCGGTATCCCGGGAGTCGGGATGAAGGCAGTGCAGTCCGAAAAGATGGGAATCACAGGTACACATGTGCACATCTATGTGAATGGTGAAGAGGAACACGAGCCTGAAGCGCCTCATGAACATGCGCATGAGCACCATCATGACCACGACCATGATCATCACCACGACCACGGACATCATCACCACCAAGTTCACCGCTCGATGAAGGACATCGAAGATATCATCAGCGGACTGGCAATAGACGATGCGGTAAAAGAGGATGTCCTGAATGTGTACAGGATAATCGCAGAAGCGGAGGGTGCTGTCCACGGAAAGCCTGCAGGTGAGGTCCACTTCCACGAAGTGGGCACCATGGATGCTGTCGCCGATGTGACTGCGGTATGCATGCTGATGAGAGAGATCGCCCCGGAAGAGATCATAGCTTCACCTGTGGCTACAGGCTACGGCTCGGTCAGATGCGCACACGGCGTTTTGCCTGTGCCTGCACCGGCCACTGCCCTGATACTCCGCGGAGTACCTGCCTATGCGGGAGACATAGAGGGAGAACTCTGCACACCTACCGGCGCAGCACTTGTAAAATATTTTGCACAGAAATACTCGCAGATGCCTGTCATGAGCACCGAAGCGATAGGCTACGGACTCGGAACTAAGGAATTTGCGAAAGCAAACGTGATCCGCATCTTCTACGGAAGCAAGGTGGATATGTAACACAGGAGGTCGGAAAGTGAGTCTGAACAGTACTCCATCAGGAGAAAGGATACACATAGGAATATTCGGAAAGAGAAATGCCGGCAAATCAAGCGTTATAAACGCTCTTACCGGCCAGAATCTGGCCATAGTCTCTGATGTGCTCGGAACGACTACGGATCCGGTGCAGAAGGCGATGGAGCTGCTCCCTCTCGGGCCTGTCGTAATGATAGATACCCCGGGGCTCGATGACGAGGGTGAACTCGGTGCGCTCAGGATCAGGAAGGCATACCAGATGCTGAACAAGAGCGACATCGCACTTCTTGTAGTAGACGGAACAGTGGGCTTCACAGAGGAAGACTTCAGGATACTTGACAGGATCATAGATAAGGATATCCCGTATGCAGTCGTGCTGAACAAGTCTGACCTTGCTGCGGACAAAGTCAAAGTGACTGAGCAGCTGAGAAGCAGGCGCGGTGCTGGCGGGGCTGCAGCAGATGACTCCAGGGTCATGTGGGTCAGTGCGGAGGATAAGACCAATATAAATGAGCTGAAGGAGCTGATAGCATCGCTGGCTCCGTCAGAAGATAATGACAGACGGATAGTAGGTGACCTGATCGGACCGGATGATCTTGTCGTACTGGTAATACCAATAGATAAGGCGGCTCCGAAAGGCAGGCTGATCCTGCCTCAGCAGCAGACCATCCGTGACATACTCGAGTCCGATGCCGCGGCTGTTGTCGTAAAGGAAAACGGGCTGAAAGAGGTGTTCCGCTCGCTGGACAGAAAGCCGGCACTGGTAATAACAGACAGCCAGGTATTCAAACGCGTGGCTGAGGAGACGCCTGAAGGCATCCCGTTCACATCGTTCTCGGTACTGTTCTCCAGATACAAGGGAGACCTGGAAGCACAGGTAAAGGGAGCGCATACTCTGGATGAACTTGAGGACGGAGACACCATCCTCATATCCGAGGGATGTACACACCACAGGCAGTGCGGGGACATCGGAACCGAAAAGCTGCCTGCGTGGATAAGAAAGCACAGCGGCAAGGACCTGAAATTCGAATTCACAAGCGGGACTGAGTTCCCGATGGACATAGAACAGTACCGGCTGATCGTCCACTGCGGAGGCTGCATGCTCAATGAGAAGGAAATGAAATACCGCCTGAAGTGTGCTGCGGACGCAGGCGTTCCGATGACTAACTACGGCACGGCCATAGCGCACATGAACGGCATACTCGATAAGAGTCTGGAAGTTTTCAGGAAGTAAGGCATGGACCTGAAAGACGCCAAGAGAGAACTGAGAAAAGAGAAAATCGCGGCACGTGAAGCGCTCACTGAAGAAGAGCGCTTCAGTTGTTCTGCCGCTGTCTGCAGACGTATCACTGAAACGCAGGCTTACAGAGACGCCGGAACAGTCTTCGCATACAAGTGGGTCAGAGGAGAAGTGAAGCTTGATGCTCTTGAGGAGGCAGCTGCACGTGACGGTAAAAGATTAGTGTATCCGCTCTGCATCAGCAGGACTGAGATGACCGCTGTGGAGCCGGGAGACGGTGAGGATGCATGGAAGGACAGCGGCTCATTCGGAATAAGGGAGCCCGATCCGGAAAAGGGAAGGATCTGTGGTCCGTCAGAGATAGATCTGGTCATATGTCCATGTTCCTCGTTTGATGAAGAGGGTCATCGCCTCGGTATGGGAGGCGGATACTATGACAGGTACCTGCCACAGTGCACAGGTGCAGCAAAGATAGCTGTTGCCTATGAAGTGCAGAAAGCGGACGCTGTCCCGGCAGATGAGCATGACTGCACTGTCGATGCGGTGGTGACAGAAAAGCGCTGCTATATAAATAAAGAGAACGACTGAAAATGATCGAACAGAAGATATTCAGCCGCATGCGGTTCGACACTGAACGCATGGAGGCCTATGGTTTTGCAAGAAAAGGAACGAGCTATATCCTCGAAAAGGACTTCATGGACGGGGATTTTACCGCTGTGCTGACCGTGCACGAGAACGGTCAGGTCAGGGGCAGAGTGCTCGACAACATGAATGATGAGGAATATGTTCAGCTCAGGATGCCCAATTACACAGGCGCATATGTCAACACCGTAAGGGCTGCATATGAAGAGGTGCTGAGGGACGTTGCGGAGAAGTGCTGCAGGGAGGTCGCGTTCGCATCGGATCAGAGCAACCGCATCACAGAGGTGATTGCTGAGCGGTATCAGGTGACGCCGGACTTTCCTTGGGATGAGGGCGCGCATGCACCGTCAGGAGTTTTCAGGCACAACAACAATCAGAAGTGGTTCGGGCTGCTGATGAATCTTGACAGGCGCCTGCTGGAGCCGGATGCTGCAGAGGAGGATGTCGATGTGCTGAATCTCAAGGCGGATGAGTCCCGGCGGGATGACACTCTCAGGATGCCGGGCGTATATCCTGCGTATCACATGAATCATGACAAATGGATATCCGTCATCCTTGATGATAAGCTTGAAGATGCAGCAGTGCTCAGCCTTATAGAGGACAGCTACAGACTGACTTCCGGGAGCGGTAAGGCACTGAATGAACCCCTGATCAGAAAAGTCCTCGGCATTGCCGACAGCATACCTGCAGGAAAGGTCGTTTCGTACGGCCAGATAGCCAGGCTTGCCGGCATACCTAAGAACTCCCGCCTGGTCGGCAGGATAATGAGCATGCAGGACAGATACGGTGAGCATCCTTGCCACAGAGTCGTGAATCACGCCGGGAGGACTGCACCGGGCTGGACTGAACAGAGGCAGCTCCTCGAAAAAGAGGGTGTGGAGTTCAAAGCCAACGGCTGCGTTGATATGGACAGGTACGCCATCACGGCAGACGATGCGGAGACAATACAGAAAACAATGGAGAGCAACAGATAGATGAACCGGAATGAAATATGGCGTTTGTACGGAACGGACTACAAGGAGATGACAAAGCGCCTGCTGGTGCAGTCGGGCCTTGAGGAGATGCTGCCTGGCAAAGCGGCTAAGATCGCGGTCAAGCCTAATCTTGTCACGCCGGCACCGGCGAAGTTCGGCGGAACGACGCATCCCGAGGTGGTTGCGGGCATTATAGAGTTCCTGCAGGAAAGAGGATACGGCAATATCGTCATAGCAGAAGGCTCGTGGGTAGGAGACAAAACTGCTGAAGCTTTTGACTATTGCGGATACAATTCGCTCGCGGCAGAATACGGCGTGGAGCTTCTCGACATGCAGAAGCAGAAAGGCGTATCCGTGGACTGCGGCGGAATGGATCTGGAGATATGCAGGTGCGTAAAGGACTGGGATTTCCTGATCAACGTGCCTGTTCTGAAGGGACATTGCCAGACGCACATAACCTGTGCGCTCAAGAACATGAAGGGACTGATCCCGAATACCGAGAAGAGAAGGTTCCACACGATGGGTCTGCATAAGCCGATCGCACACCTGAATGCGGGGATTCATCAGGACTTTATCGTCATAGACCACATCTGCGGAGACCTTGACTTCGAAGAGGGCGGAAGCCCGGTAGTCCGCAACTGCGTCATGACAGCCTGCGACCCTGTACTGGTGGACGCATATGTATGCTCACTGCTCGGCTATGAGACCGGTGATGTGGAATATGTAGGCCTGGCAGACAGACTTGGGATCGGCAGCAGCGATCTTTCGGACCTCAGGCTTATAACCTGTGAGGGCGAGCCTTTCGAGGATCTGCCGGAGCACAGACATCTGGATGTCAGCTATGCAGTGGATGAAGTCGATTCATGCAGCGCCTGCTACGGAGTCCTCATACCGGCGCTCGACCGCCTGAGAGAAGAAGGTCTTCTTGACAGACTGCCTGCACAGATAAGCATCGGACAGGGGCACAGAGGCAGGACCGGAGAGATCGGCGTCGGCAACTGCACGGCGAAGTTCGACTTCTGCATCAAAGGGTGCCCGCCGAAGGAAGAAGATATATATACTGCGCTGAGAGAACTGGCTCTCAGTAATAATCAGTAACTGACTGTTAAGATCAACAGCAATATCATAACCGACTGACAGAGGATCAGATACATGACATACGAAGAAGCACTCGCATATCTTGAGAATTACACATGGAGCAAGACAAGGCTCGGGCTCGGACGCACAAGAGAGCTGACCGCAAAACTCGGAGATCCGCAGAAGAAACTCCGTTTTGTCCACGTTGCAGGAAGCAACGGCAAGGGAAGCACCTGTGCGATGACTGCGTCCATCCTTCAGGCGGCGGGATATAAGACCGGCCTGTACACATCGCCGTATATACAGACTTTCTGTGAGCGCATACAGGTAAACGGAGAGAACATCCCTGAGCACCGCCTCGCGGAGGTAACGGAAAAGCTCCGTGACGCAGCTGAGACGATGGAGGATCATCCGAGCTGGTTCGAGATGGTGACTGCTGTGGCTTTTCAGTACTATCTGGAGGAAAACTGCGACATAGTTGTCCTCGAAGTAGGGATGGGAGGAGAGTTCGACAGCACCAATGTCATAGATGCGCCTGAGGTAGCTGTTCTCACCAACATCGGGCTTGAGCATACCGAATATCTCGGTGACACGATCGAAGCGATCGCACGCACCAAGAGCGGGATAATCAAACCTGGATGCAGAGTCGTTTCGTATGACAATGTGCCGGAGGTAAAAGCGATCATATCAGAGGTCGCGAAGGAGAACGGCGCGCCGCTTGTTTTCGCGGATCCGTCCGGGATCAGGCTCGTCAGCAGAGATCTTGACGGACAGGTATTCGAGTGGGAGGGAAAGACGTACAGGCTGCCGCTCCACGGAGAGCATCAGCTGAGGAACGCATCCGTAGTGATGGAGATAGTCCGTGAGCTGAGAGAACAGGGCTGGGATATTTCCGATGAGGCAGTGCGCAGGGGCCTGGCTGAAGTGAAGTGGCCGGCGCGCTTCCAGATACTCTCAAGAGATCCGCTCTTCATACTCGACGGAGGACACAATCCGCAGTGCGCGGAAGCCATGACGGAAAGTCTAGACGCACTGCTTCCGGGACAGAAGGTCGACTTCCTGCTCGGCATCCTCGCGGACAAGGACTACACCCAGATGATAGACATCCTTGGCCCGTATGCAGCATCGTTCCACTGCGTCGCTCCTGAGAATGAGAGAGCCCTCGGAGTGGAGGCGCTGGCTGACACCATCCGGGCAAGAGGCTTCGATACTTATGCATACAGCGATCTTGGTGAAGCGATCAGGGCCGTGTGCGGCAGCGCCGCAGCAAATAAGAGACCGGCAGTGTGCTTCGGGTCACTCTACCTCGCAGGCGAGGTGCTCAACTATTGTGAGGATTGCGTGTCATAGGGCTGTCAATCATTGACCCGAATCTCGGCAGAATGCTATACTTATATAGTCAAATGGAAAATGTCGGATGAACGGGCCGAGAGAGACCGCCTGGCGGCGCCGAAGGTGAATGCGAAAACTCTCAGGCAAAAGGATCGGACCGGGACGATACTTCGGAGAGCGCGCCGGAGAGCACGCACCAAAGGGGCAACCGGAAGCTATGAATACGCGATTTATGCAGAAGGGAATCTCTCAGGTAATGACGGAGGCATGGTAAGCTTACGGGTTTACTATGCTTATTTTATTTGTCGCTAATTGTTAACCCAAAGGAAAATATGTAAGGAGAAAGGAAAAGACAATGGCAGAGCTTAAACGTACACAGCTTTACGACGTACACGTAGCTGAGGGCGGCAAGATGGTAGACTTCGGTGGATGGGAAATGCCTATCCAGTATCCGCAGGGTATCATTGATGAACATCTTTACACAAGACATTTCTGCTCACTCTTCGATGTATCCCACATGGGAAGACTCATCATCGAGGGACCGGACATGGTAAAGTTCCTCCAGCACGTGCTGACCAGCAACGTTGAGGCACTTGATCTCAACAAGGCGCAGTACAGCATCATCCCTAATGAGAAGGGCGAAGCTATCGATGACGCATATCTCTATCGTTTCTCTGAAGAGCGTTATCTTCTGATAGTCAATGCAGGAAACACTGACAAGGACCTCGAGCATCTTTGCGAGGTTATCAAGGACTATGACTGCACACTGACCAACATCACAGCTGACTGGGCATCCATCGCTGTACAGGGCCCTAAGAGTAAGGAACTTCTGACACAGCTTGCCGGCGGCGTCGCTGTAACAGAGCCTTGGAAGAATGCTCTTAACCATATCGACTTCGAAGGACATGAGGCTTATGTAGCTAAGACAGGTTATACAGGCGAGCCTCTGGGATACGAAGTATTTGTTAAGTCAGAGGATGCTGAGTGGTTCTGGAAGAGAATGGAAGAGCTCGGTGCAAAGCCTGCTGCACTTGGTGCACGTGACACACTGAGACTCGAGGCAGGAATGCCGCTCTACGGACATGAGATGTACTTCGAGCCGGGCGAAGAACCTGGACCTGACGATATCCCGATGCCGATCTTCGCAGTATCTCTTGCTAAGTTCGCAGTATCCTTCTCAGACCGCAAGGGCGACTACATCGGCCGCGCTGCACTCGCTAAGCAGAAGGAAGCGTTCGACAAGGTTCAGAACAGAGACTACAGCATGTCCGACGTTCTTCCAAGAAGAGTAATGCCTATCGCACTGACAGGCAGAGGCGTACTCCGTAAGGGCATGCCGATCTTCAAGGATGGCAAGGAAATCGGATTCGTAACATCAGGAACCATGGTTCCTTACTATAAGGCAGAAGGCGAAGGCCTCGAGAGCGTTATCACAGATGAGGTCGTTAAGAGATCAATCGGTCTCTGCTACATTGATTGCGATGTACTGCCTGATGACGCAGTAGAAGTAGACGTAAGAGGCAAGAAGGTCGCTGCTGTTATCGTTGAGAAGCACCTCGACACAATGGCACCTCCATTCGCCCGTCCGATGATCTACGGAACAGAAATCAGCGAAATGGAATTCTCAGATGAGCCTGCTAACCTCAAGGCTCTCAACCTCATCAAGAAGGCTGAGAGGAACCACCTCTGGAGACAGAAAGAGTGCATCAACCTGATTCCGTCAGAGAACACTCCATCCAGGGCAGTTCAGATGCTTGCCGCAAGCGATCCGAGTGCACGTTATGCTGAGCACAAGAAGGTAAAATCCTTCTATGACAAGGATATCTTCTATTATCAGGGCACAGGATTCATCGATGAAGCTGAGCAGATCGCTGTAGACGAACTCAAGAAGTACTTCGGCTGCACAGAGGTAGAGACAAGAGTTATCTCCGGTCAGATGTCCAACATGTGCGCATTCTCAGCTCTCATGGACTGGAAGAACAGACTGAACAGAAAGCAGACTCCGCAGAGACTCGGATACATCCTGAACAACCACATCATCAAGGGCGGACACCTTTCAGCTCAGCCGATGGGCGCTCTGCATGACTACGTTGCAATCGACCCTAAGACAGAGAGAAGCGCAGTTGTAAACTTCCCTGTATGCAAGGACAACATCTTCAAGATCGACGTAGAAGAGACCAAGAAGGTAATCGAGGAGTACAAGCCTGAATTCATCATCTTCGGTAAGTCCATGGTTCTCCATAAGGAGCCTGTAGCTGCGATCCGTAAGTTCGTAGATGACATGGGCATCGATACAACAATCATGTACGATATGGCTCACGTTCTCGGTATCGTAGGCGACTACTTCCAGAAGCCGTTCGAGGAAGGTGCTGAGATCGTAACAGGTTCAACACACAAGACATTCTTCGGACCTCAGAGAGGTGTTGTAGCTATGAACTACAAGGAAGACGACCTCAAGTACGGTCTGTGGGAAACAGTTGAGAGAAGAGCATTCCCTGGAAGCGTTTCCAACCACCACCTCGGAACAATGCTCGGTCTCGCAATGGCAGCATACGAGATGAACACCTTCAAGGATGAATATCAGAAGAACATCATCAACAATGCTAAGTGCTTCGCTAAGGCTCTCAAGGCTGAAGGTCTGGATGTCTGCGGAGATCCTGCAAATGACTACACTGAGACACATCAGGTAATCGTTTCCGTAGGATACGGCGACGGACCTGAGATCGCTAACAGACTCGAGAGAAACAACATCATCGTCAACTATCAGGCTACACCGGACGAAGAAGGCTTCACAGCATCCGGAGCTCTGAGAATGGGCGTAAGCGAAATGACAAGATTCGGATTCGGCGAAGCTGAATTCAAGAAGCTCGCTGCAATCATGGCAGACTGCATCCTGAGAAACAAGGATGTCAAGGAAGATGTCAAGAAGTTCAGAAGTGACTACACAACAATGCACTACTGCTTCGACGACAAGGAATTCCTCGACACACTCGAAGGATTTGCAGGAAAGATCGGCTTCTAGGCCATCCGCACGAATCTGAAGGTCCCCAAGACATTTCGATAATCGATGAAAGGCGCTCTGCTTAACGGCAGGGCGCCTTTTGAATATTGAAGAAAACAACGCCTTTCTATTGTGCGCAGAGTTTATAAAGTATAAAATAAAACGGAATATTGGTTTCAGGAGAAATGATGAAAAAGAACGTAAACCTTCGTATCACAAGCACACAGTACTCAGAGAACCTCATCCCGAGCGGTGAGGCTTTTCGCCGTGAGCTGGAAAAGGAGGAATCACTCGAGATCCTGACCGAGGGTACTATGTACCAGAAGAATAATGCAAGGTACATAAGCTATGAAGAGTCAGAGGAAGCGGGACTGGAGAACCTACACACTCTGGTAAAGCTGAGCGATGACAACATCAGGATCAGAAGGTACGGCAAGGGCGATGAGGACGGAATGGACATGACGCTCGAGCCGGGCATACTCAACATAACGAGGTACCAGATCCCTATGATGAATTCAGTCAGCCTCGAGGTCTACACCAACAAGCTGGAGCAGGACCTTGATGAGGACGGATACGGCAAGATCTCAGTTGACTACAAGATCAGTTTTGACCAGTATTTCTCGAGACGCAATATACTCGAGATCGAGGTAATGCCTTCTTAGAAGAGCAGTCAGAAAAACATACCGGAAATATATAAAACAGGGAATAAAGGAAGGGTGATATGAGAAAGCAGGGGTTCAGCGCAGAAAAGTATATCGAAGAACAGTCCAAGTACATTCTTGAGCGGATCAACAGCGGCGAGGGCAGGCTGTATCTCGAGTTCGGCGGCAAGCTGGTCGAGGACAAGCATGCTATGAGAGTTCTTCCGGGATTCGATGAGAATGCCAAGATCAAGCTCCTTCAGAAGATGAGCGACAAGGCGGAGATCATCATATGCATCTATGCAGGCGACATAGTCAAGAGCAAGACTCGCCAGGACTTCGGGATAACATACGACCTCGAGGTAATGAGGCTGATCGACGAATTCAGAAGCTACGACCTTTCGGTCAACTCTGTTGTCGTCACCCGCTACGAGGACGCTCCTTCGGTAAACCAGTTCATGGCCAAGCTCGAAAGGCGCGGGATCCGCACTTACAAGCATATGTTCACAAAGGGCTACCCTACCGATGTCGACACCATCGTGTCCGAAGAAGGCTACGGCGCCAA
>CACWYF010000005.1 GCA_902765035.1 uncultured Eubacteriales bacterium | reverse complement strand
ACAATAAAAGAAAAAGAGCAAAGGAAACATCAGTACTTACGCATGGATAAGGAAAAAGCAAATCATAACAGAAAAGGCAAAGTCTGGCTTGTCGGAGCAGGCCCGGGAGACTACAGGCTCCTGACGCTGAAGGCCAGAGACGTCATAGAGGCGGCTGATGTCGTAGTGTATGACGCACTCGTCGGCAGCAGCATCCTCTCGCTCATGCCTGAAGAAGCCGAGAAGATATACGTAGGCAAGAGATTCGGCCTTCATACTATGAAGCAGAGCGATATAAACAAGCTTCTGCTCGAGAAGGCTCAGCAGGGTCTTAAGGTGGTCCGCCTCAAGGGCGGTGACCCGTTCGTCTTCGGACGCGGCGGTGAGGAGCTTGAGCTTCTTAAGAAAAAAGGGATACCTTACGAGGTCGTGCCGGGTGTCACCAGCGCTTTTGCCGTACCTGCATATGCAGGGATACCGGTGACTCACAGAGATCACTGCTCGAGCGTGCACGTCGTTACCGGTCACAGGAGAAAGGACCACACATACGACATAGATTTTGCCGCACTCGCTGAAGCCGGCGGGACGATAGTATTCCTGATGGGAATATCTTCGCTTCCGGTACTGATGAACGGCCTTATGGGCGGAGGTATCGATCCGGAGACACCGGCTGCGGTCATCGAAAAGGGTACCACGGCAGCGCAGAGGATAATCTCATCGACTGTTGAGGGGCTCGCTGAGGCTGCGAAGAAGGCCAAAGTCGTGATGCCTGCCGTCATAGTTGTCGGTGAGGTCGCGGCGCTGTCTGAAGACTTCAGCTGGCTTGAAGATCTGCCGCTTGCAGGTGTAAGGGCGGTCGTGACGAGGCCGAGAGAACTGAGTTCAGGCCTTGCGAAGATGCTGAGAGAAAAGGGCGCTGAAGCGATAGAGCTCCCGACCATCAGGATCGAGGCTGCGGAGGAGAACCCGGTCATCGACGAAGCGATCAAGGGCCTCAGGAAGAGCGGCTACGAATGGGTCGTTTTCACCAGCCCGAGCGGCGTCAGGGTATTTATGGACAGACTGCTTGAGAAGTATGATCTCAGGATGCTGGCGTACTGCAGCATAGCTGCGATAGGAAAAGGGACCGAGAGAGAGCTTCTCAAGTACGGCATCCGACCGGACATGATCCCGACCGTATATGACGGAAGGACGCTTGGCGCACAGCTCGCAGTACTACTCAGGAAGGGCGACAGAGTCCTCATCCCGAGGGCAAGACTCGGCAACCCTGAGCTGATCGAAGAGCTTTCGCGCGTAAGGGGAGTCCACATTGATGACGTCACCACATACGATACGAAATACGTGGCCCAGGACTGGTTCGATGCAGATGCTGAATTCGACGATCCTCATACATTCGCGCTTTTCACCAGTGCATCGACAGTAAGAGGCTTTGTAAATGCATATAAGGGCATGAACTTCAGAAAGGTGAGAGCCGTGTGCATCGGAAAGCAGACAGCGGCTGAGGCAAAACGCTGCGGCATGGGTGTGTGCGTTTCCGACGAGGCGACACTTGAATCGCTTTGCGCGAAACTTGAAGAAGTGAGCAAAGCTGTAAAATAACCGGCAGAAAAGGACAAATACAATGGCAAGAGGAAAAGCATACGGAGTAGGCGTAGGCCCGGGAGATCCCGAGCTGATGACACTCAAGGCCTGCAGGCTTATCAGAGAAAATGAAGTTATGGCGGTTCCGGGCAAGGTGCCGCAGGACGCAGTCGCATACAAGATCGCAGCTGCAGCGGTACCAGAGCTCGCAGACAAGACTCTGATCCCGATATACATGCCGATGGTCAGGGACCGCGAGCTGATCGCAAAGAGCCACAGGGAAGCTGCAGACACCATAGAGAAGTATCTCGATGAGGGCAAGAACGTCGTATACCTTACTCTCGGAGACTCCACCATCTACTGCACTTTCAGCTACATCCAGCAAATTCTGGAAGATGAAGGTTATGAAGTAGAGCTCGTCAGCGGCATCCCGTCTTTCTGCGCAGCAGCTGCAAGGCTTGGAATATCCCTGACAGAGTGGAATGAGCCGCTGCATGTAATACCGGGTCTTCACAACAC
Organism: uncultured Eubacteriales bacterium; assembly: GCA_902765035.1. Classification (GTDB taxonomy): domain Bacteria; phylum Bacillota; class Clostridia; order Peptostreptococcales; family Anaerovoracaceae; genus Crickella. Next base: position 14,677 of record CACWYF010000005.1, on the reverse strand, counting down.
CGAAGGGACACTTGAGTGGCCGGGCAACTATGCCATCATGAAGTCCGCAAGCAAAATGCCTCAGGTCAAGGCAATGCTTGCAAGATCGGGATACGATGCGCAGGCAGTAGAGAACTGCAGCATGGAGACAGAGAAGGTGTACCGCTCGCTTGAGGAGATACCGGATGAAGCCGGATACTTCTCGCTCATAATAGCTAAGGAAAATAAATAGAACATGATAGAACTGAAAGAACTCACCAAGAAATTCGGTAACTTTACCGCTGTCGACGGTCTCTCCTTCGAGATCGGGACCGGCGAGTTCTTTGGGCTGCTCGGACCTAACGGCGCAGGCAAAACGACGACCATAAGCATGCTGTCGACTGTCCTGCTTCCTACTTCGGGCGAGATATATATAGACGGGATGAAACTGACAAGAGCTGCTTCCGAGCAGAAGAGGAAGCTCGCTGTCATCACTCAGGAATATTCGATGCGCCAGGATATGACCATGGATGAAGTCATGGAGTATCAGGGGCGCCTTTACTTTATGCCGAAAAAGGAGATAAAGAAGAGGTCGGACGAGCTTCTTGAGTTCGCAGGGCTCGGAGACTACCACAGAAGAGTGGTGCGTCACCTGTCAGGCGGAATGAAGAGGAAGCTCATGATATGCCGCGCCCTTCTTATAGAGCCGGAGATACTCCTCCTTGATGAGCCGACCGCAGGCATGGACGCACTCTCGAGGCGACAGATGTGGAACCTCTTGAGACAGGTATCCGGTCAGAACATGACCATCCTCCTCACCACACACTACATAGAGGAGGCGGAAGCCCTCTGCGACAGAGTGGCCATGATCAACAGAGGCCGACTCCAGAAACTGGATTCACCACGTGCCCTCATACAGGAGCTCGGCGAATTCACAGTAGACGAGACAGGAGACGGCGACCTTAAGAGCACTCACTTCACCACCAGAGAAGAAGCGATCAGATACCTTGAGACAGCACCGGCAGACTCATCACTAAGGCAGACCACACTCGAGGACGTCTTCGTCGACGTCGCCGGACGCAAGCTGATATAACTATGGGAATTATTACGGTACTTTGGGAAAAATGGGTCGAGTTCAGACGAGACTTCTATAAGATCACCGTCGCGGCGATGATCTCTCCTTTGATGTACCTGATTATCTTCGGCCTGGGCATCCGTACGACTTCACACGGCGAGCCGTACATACACTTCCTCGTACCGGGACTCGTCGCGATGGTCACGATGACCGGCAGCTTCGGCGCGATAGCCCAGAGCATGAGCGTTCAGAGGCTGTATGAAAAGGCGCTCGACCAGGTAATGGTATCGCCTACGCCCCTCTGGCAGTTCATACTGGGGCAGGTGATAGGCGGCAGCCTGAGAGGTCTGTATGCTGCATGCGTCATTCTCATCCTCACGATTCCTGTGAGGCACGGACTCATCTTCAACAGTCTGTCATTTTTCATAATGCTTCTGAACGGAATGGTATTCGCGACCCTTGCGCTTGTGCTGTCATTCCTTGCGAAGACATACTCGGACGCACCGAGATTCAATACGTACATAATCATGCCGATGTCGTTCCTGTGCAACACGTTCTTCTCCACAGAGGAGATGCCGGACGGCTTCAGGCAGATCATCGAGATACTTCCGCTGTCGCAGACGAGCGGCATGATAAGATGCATAGCCAACGGGGAGGCGCCGGGAGCATACGGATTCATCGTGCTCCTTGCATACCTCGTGATCCTCGGCAGCATATCCGTATATTTTATATATAAGAAAAAGAACCTGTAATGATCAACGCACACAGAAAAGCACTGGTAATACTGTTCATAGTGATGCTGACTGCAGCATCATGTATTACTGTGTCTGCAGAGCCGGTGGTCATCAAGGACAAGGAAAAGGGGATAGGCGTTGAGACCGAAGAGCGCGACCGCTCGCTCCAGGACGGGACTCTTATCTACAGCATGACGCCGGTATATCCCGAAGACTTCGACGAGGGGACATACGATGTCGATGCGCTCTCGAGCTCGCAGTATTTCAAGATCACGCAGGCAAAACTCACAAATGAAGGGGGCCACATCAATGCCGTCATCCGCATCTCGAGTACAAGCTACGCTTACGTGTACCCGGGGACCGCAGCTGAAGCAGAGGCTGCGGATCAGAGCAAGTGGATACCGGCCGACGAGTCGAGCGGATACGGAGAGTTCACCCTCGATGTCGAGGCACTGAACAAGGAGATGCCTTGCGCTGCATACAGCAAGAAGAAGGCAAAATGGTATGACAGAGACATCGCGTTCATCGCGGAAAGCCTGCCTCAGGAGAATCTCCACGTGGAGCTCTCGGCAGACGGCGGCACCATCGCCGACACGCAGGAAGCCGCGGTCAAAGTCATATACATCGCGCTCGCCATCATAATCGTCGGCGGGATACTCAATCACTTTATCAAGAAGCGCTTCTACGAGTAATGCAGTATGGTACAATTGAAAAGTAATTATTGTAATAGCGAACTTTACATATATACGGAATGGCGATCTCGCAGAAGAGCGTGCAACCCGTAAAGATACAAAAATGTTGCGTAAAGCTCTTCGAGAATTATCGCCTGAAGTATATATGTAAAGTTCGCTCTTAGATTAAACGGAGCGAAACAATGAGTCTGTATTTTCCAATGTTTGTAGATCTGTCGCAGAAGAACGTCCTCTTCATCGGGGCGGGCAAAATCTCTGCGAGAAGACTTGTGAATATTTTCGATTTTGCCGGTTCGGTCACGGTCGTCGCGCCTGACTGTGAGCCGATCATACAGAAGCTTGCGGATTCGGGGTACATCACATACCACCGCAGGAGATTCGACGAGAACGACCTCGAAGGCATGGACATAGCCTTCATCTCGACCGGCCATGCGGGAACGGATGTGAGGATCGCAGGCATGTGCAGGAGGAGAGGCATCCTCGTCAATGCCGCAGGCGACCAGTCGCTTTGCGATTTCTACTTCCCGGGAATTGCGCGCAAGGGACCTGTCGTAGTGGGCGTAACTGCAAGCGGTGAGGATCACAGTCTGGCTGCAGAGACGACAGGCAAGATCAAAAAGCTGCTCGACTATATAGATATTCCGGAAGACAGTGAAGCCGGAAGATAAAACAGACCGGTAATTGACTGTATGGCTAACGAAGAGATCCTGAATCTTGCGAATGATGTGCTTGATATATCAAGAAACAGGCTCCTTGTGAATCTGCGCTACATGGATGTGGCGCTGAGCATGCACAGGAGGTCTGTTTATGATGGGACCTTTTCGACAGACGGCGACTGCATATATTTTGCCCCGGAGCACGTTCTCAGAATATACAGGGATTCACGTGAGGAGATTACAAGAGACTACCTGCACATTATCCTGCACTGCATCTTCCTGCATCCGTTCGTGGGCACCAGGATCGACAGGAAGAGATGGGACCTGGCCTGCGATATAGCAGTCGAGGCATCGATAAACGACCTCGGCCTCACATGCACAAGATCGGACAGGGAGGACAGGCAGCACAAATACCTGAGAGAGATAAAGTCTGCGGTAAAACACCTGACTGCAGAGAAGATATATGCATGGCTCGGAGAGATGCAGTACCCCGCAGAGAGGCTTGATTATCTGGCAGAGCTGTTCTCGCCTGACGATCACAGCACCTGGTATGCTGCTGAGCATAAACAGGGCACAGCTCCTCAGGCACGCGAGCACATATCCGGCCCGTCACAGGATGTGAACCTGACCGATGAGGATCAGTGGAAGAACATCGCAAAGCAGATCGAGATGGAGCTCGAGATATTCGGCAAAGTCCGCGGGGAGTCTGCAGGGACACTCGTACAGAACATACGCGCCGTGACGCGTGAGAGATACGACTACACGGATTTTCTCAGAAAGTTCGCGGCCATGGGAGAAGAGATAAAGACTTCCGAGGATGAGTTCGACTACATCTACTACACCTACGGCCTGACGCATTACGGGAACATGCCTCTTATAGAGCCGCTCGAATACAGAGAGGACCACAGGATCAGGGATTTTGTCATAGCGATAGACACCTCGGGCTCTGTGGCGGGAGAAGAGGTGCAGACCTTCCTCCGCAGGACATATGGTATACTGAATCAGCAGGGGTCATTCTTCCGTGACATCAACGTCCACATAATACAGTGCGACGCGGAGATCCAGGACGACACCGTGATCACCTGTACAGAGGATTTTGACAGATACCTTGAGACGATGGAGATAAGAGGCCTCGGAGGCACCGACTTCAGACCGGTCTTCACCTATGTGGACAGGCTCATAAAAGAGGGTGCGTTCTCAGACCTCAAGGGACTCATATATTTCACGGACGGACTCGGGACGTATCCTGAGGCAAAACCGCCGTACAGGACGGCCTTCGTCTTCGTTGACGACGGCTACCATCTGCCGGCAGTGCCGGTGTGGGCGATAAGAGTATTGCTGCAGCAGGACGAGCTGCGCGAGGGGATATAGAAAAGAGCATAGACAGCTGAACTACACAGCCAGGAGCATACGATGAATATCAGCAAAGCCAAGACACAGATAAGAAATGCAGTCAAAGCGTATCTCACGAAGGATGAGTTCGGGGCATACGCCATCCCGGTCGAGAAGCAGAGGCCGGTCCTTCTGATCGGACCTCCGGGAATCGGCAAGACCGCTATAATGGAGCAGATAGCCGCAGAGCTCGGCATCGGCATCATTTCGTATTCCATGACTCATCACACGAGGCAGAGCGCCATCGGACTTCCGTTCATAAGCCACAAGGTCTACGACGGCAAGGAGTACGATGTCACCGAGTACACGATGAGCGAGATCATCTCTTCCATTTACGAGCTCATGGAAGAGACCGGAGTAAAGGAGGGCATCCTCTTCCTCGACGAGATCAACTGCGTGTCGGAGACACTGTCGCCTCTGATGCTCCAGTTCCTGCAGTACAAGGTATTCGGAAGACACCGCATTCCTGACGGCTGGATCATCGCATGCGCCGGAAACCCGCCGGAATACAACGACTCCGTCAGGGATTTTGACATCGTAACACTCGACAGACTCAAAAAGATCGATGTCGAGGCTGACTACGACACCTGGAAAGAATACGCACTGAAAGCCGAGATCCACCCGGCAGTCACGACCTTCCTCCAGAGCAAGAGGAACAGATTCTACTCGGTAGAGACGACCGTAAGCGGCCGCAGCATTGTAACACCGAGAGGCTGGGAAGACCTCAGCAAGATGCTGTACCTGTACGAGCAGAACAGCCTTGAGGTCGACGAGGACCTGATCATCCAGTACCTGCAGGATCAGGCGGCCGCCAAAGAATTCGCTGTATATTACGACCTCTTCAACAAGTACAGGACGGAGTATCCTGTCGAGGACATCCTCCTCGGCAAAGCCACGGGCGAGATGATAGGCCAGGCTGCTGATGCCGGATTCGACGAGGTATACACACTCATAGGACTCCTCCTCAGCAATGTGAGGACAGACATCCGCGCGTGCAATACTGAGGAGAAGGTGATAGATGAGCTGCGGGCATGCCTCAAGGCTTATGCAGAGGAAGACCCGGGCGAGAAGACTCCGCAGGATAGGCTTCTTGAGATCGCGGGAGATATGAGAAGCAGGCTTGAGGCCGGAAGAAAGTCAGGCTCAGTAGATCAGAACAGGCGCAGGGTCATGCTCAGGACTGCGGACATACTTGAGAAGTTCGCAGCAGAGACCTCAGGAGTCAAGGATTTCAATGAGTCCTTCGACATAATACGCGACAAGTTCAGCACGATCGTGAAGACTCATGCAGCCCAGGTCGGCAAAACACAGGATAAGCTCACCGGGCTGTTCAGATTCGCCGAAAGCTGCTGGGGCGAAGGCAGAGAGATGCTGATGATCGTCACAGAGCTTACTGCCGATGCCTCAAGTGCAGCATTCATAAACAGATACGGATGCGAGGAGTACTTCAGGCACAACAAGGAGCTTCTGTTCAGCGAGAGACAGATTGAGATCGACCGCAAGATCGATCAGCTGGAGCTGTAGTTTCCGGAGCCAGTGCTGAAGACCGGAATAAAATATGCAACAGAGACAACATGCGCATAGGGGGAGATAACTCCCTGTATGCGCTTTTTCTTGTGGCACTATTATTTCCTCAAATACACCGAACATTTTGCATAGACGATATCAATAATTGCGCTGAGAATATTCAGATATAATAATTCCATGAATAACGGCGTCAGCCGTATGTTTTTTGATGTTTGCAGATGTAAGAGGTACTCATATGACTTATGAAGAACTGAAACGTGAAATGGAAAAGTACCCTGAGACTATGACCGACGGGGAAAGAATGCAGAAATACGCTGCAGGTGAAGAGGTAGACCATATACCTTTCTCGATCCAGAGTAATGAAGAGGCTATGGCCAACATTTTCGGATATACTACTGCTCAGTGGAGAAATGACGTCAAGGTACATATCGATGTCATAAAAAGAAGAAAGGAAGAGTTCAACATTGGCGGACTCGCATCCGGACTGAGACTGAGAACAATGGCGCAGGCTGTCGGTTCAGAGATCTACTTCCCTGAAGTAGGTATCGACCGTGTCATCAAGCCTGTTCTTGAGGACTATGACCAGCTGAAGACTCTCATGAAGGATAACCCTAAGAAGAATCCGGTCTTCCTGTCAGTCCTGCAGAGAGGTATAGACCTCAAGGCAGCATTCCCTGAGATGGGTATCGCGATGCCGGTAGCAGGTCCTTTCACCAACGCTTCCTGCATCAGACCGGTAGAGAAGATTCTGAGAGATACAGTAAGACACCCTGAAGAACTTCACGACCTTCTGAAGTGGTGCGTTGACTACACAGTCGCATACGCAGAGATGTTCGCTGACGAATTCGGCGGCGGCGGATGCACCATCTGCGACCCTGTAAGCTGCTCTGACATCCTCGGCAAGAGAAACTACAAGAAGTTCTCAGAGCCTCATCTGATCGAGCTCATCGAGGGACTGACACAGGCTCTCGGAAGGAAGCCTGGAATCCATATCTGCGGAAAGACTTCGCCTCTGTGGGATGAGATGAGCCAGCTCAAGGTAGCCAACTTCAGCGTAGACAACATGGAAGACCTCGCAGCTGCAAGAGACATCATGGGGCCTCACTTCGGACTCATGGGCAACGTGGCACCTGTAGATGTTATGCTCAACGGGACCATAGACGATGTCATCGAGACATGCAAAACATGCATCATCAAGGGATCCGAGGCAGAGAACGGATATACACTCGGCACAGGATGCCAGGTACCTATCGGAACACCGAGAGAGAACTTTGACGCATTTATCTTTGCAACACGCAAGTACGGCAGAGGCGCAAGAAAGGGCTGCCTGCCGCTCGGGATCGCTGAAGAGGCACTGACCGACGTGATTGAGACCAAGGAATAGGATATTCACATATTCTTCAAGTGAAGGATCACCATTCAGAATATATGAATATCTAACGGTGTTTTTCTATTTGTAAACGTTAGCAATTGAAGTTAATATATTGAAGATACTAAAAAGAAACAGGAGAAAGTAACTTATGGCAACTAAAGAAGAATTACTGCAGAAAATGTCTGACTACGTCTTCGAGATGGAAGACGAAGAGATCGCTGATGTATGTGAAGAGTACATCGAAGCAGGATATGATCCTCTCGACGGAATTCTGCACGGACTTGTTGACGGAATGAACCGCGCAAGTGACATGTACGATCAGGAAGAGTACTTCGTAACTGACCTGCTGCTCTGCTCTGATGCAATGTACGCAGGACTCGACGTTCTGAGACCTCACCTTCCTGAAGACGCAAGCATGGGCGACTCGAAGAAGGCAGTCATCGGCGTTATCGAGGGAGACACGCACGATATCGGCAAGAACCTCGTCAAGATCATGATGGAGACTGCAGGATTCGAGATGTATGACCTCGGAAGAGACGTTCCTATCGACAGCTTCATTGAGAAGGCGAAGGAAGTCGACGCTGACCTCATCATGATGTCCACACTGATGACAACAACCATGCCTGGCATGAGAACTGTCATCGAGAAGCTCAAGGAGCAGGGCATCAGAGACAACTTCAAGGTAATGGTAGGCGGAAGCCCTATCTCAATGAAGTATGCTGAGGATATCGGAGCTGACGGATATTCAAGAAATGCAGTCGAGGCTGTTGAGGTGGCCAAGAAGCTCGTCGGAATCGAGTAATCAGTAAACTATCACTTTGGAGGAATAACATAATGCCGGTTTTAACGGTAATGCCGCAGGGCAAAACAATCGAATTCACACCGGGGCAGACACTCGCAGACCTGATGCTCGGCGCAGGCATATTTGTGGATAATGCGTGCGGAGGCAAAGGCATATGCGGCAAGTGCAAGGTCAGGATCCTTGAGGGAGACGCCGGTGAGATCACAGAAACAGAACTTGGAATACTTAAACAGGACGAAGCCCAGTCTGGTATCAGGCTAGGCTGTCTTGTTGTTCCTGCAGGAGACCTTAAAGTCGAATCCCTGCAGAAGGAAAAGAAACACGACGTACTGGCATCAGGTTATCTGCCTGATTTTGAATTCAATACAGATATCACCAAGATGCCTGTTACAATACACAAGCCTACCCTCGATGACCAGACTCCGTTCGAAGATCAGATTCTGGAAGAGACCGGCGCTGAGGGCATGGACTATACCGCACTCGGCATTGACTCGATGAAGCCGGGCGAATACACTGCCGTTCTGCACAACGGCAGAGTCGTCGGACTTGAACATGGAGACACAACCGGCAGAAGGTTCGGAGTTGCCATAGATATCGGAACGACTACCGTAGTCTGCTCTCTTGTAGACATGAACACGGGCGAAGAGCTCGGTCACGCATCAGAGATCAATGCGCAGAAGCACTTTGGCCTCGATGTTCTTACGAGAATCACATACGAGATCGAGCATCCTGAGGATGGCATCATCAAGCTTCGCAAGGCAATCGTAGGCTCGATCAACAAGATGGTCGGATCGATCTGCGACAGATTCTCTGTCAGCACTGATGAAATCTATGAGATCACAGTCGGAGCAAACTGCACCATGATGCACATGCTGGTAGGTGTTGATGCAACCCCTGTTGGCAAGGCTCCATTCGCTCCTGTCTTCGCAAAAGCCAAAGACATGAGAGCATCAGAAATCGGCCTCAAGGCAGCGCCGGGAGCAAGGCTTTACTGCCTGCCTTCAGTTTCCGCATACATCGGAGCGGACATCGTAGCCGGCGCTTACGTATGCGACCTTAAACACCGCAAGGGAAACACAATTTTCATAGATATCGGAACCAACGGCGAAATCGTCCTGGCTGCTGACGGCAGGCTCATGTCATGCTCGTGCGCGGCAGGCCCGGCTCTGGAGGGAATGAATATCAGCTCAGGAATGCGTGCGGCTGAGGGTGCTATCGAGGACATACACATCGGAGAGGACGGACTCGACCTCAAGATTATAGGAGACTGTGAACCGGCAGGCATCTGCGGCAGCGGTATCCTGACCGTCACCAAGGAACTACTGAGAACCGGAATCGTACGCAAGACCGGAGCCTTCGTCAAGGCAGACAAGTTCCCTGCAGATGACTACAGATCGAAATACATACTGGTAGATGAAGAGGGCAAGAGGTCATTTAAGATGACGGACGGCTATGAGCCTCTGTGTATCACGATGGGAGATGTCAGACAGGTACAGCTGGCAAAGGGCGCTATCCTGTCAGGCTTCATGGCTCTCATGAAGAAGGCAGGTATCGGCATGGAAGATCTTGACAGCGTTCTTATAGCGGGACAGTTCGGAGCGCATCTTCCTGCGGACAGCATCACAGGTACAGGCATTCTTCCGTTCGAAGTCGAAGACAAGATTGAGTACGTCGGAAATACATCCAAGACAGGAGCGTACATGGCGCTGATGTCATCGGATGTCAAGAGGGAAATGGAAGCGCTGGCTCACGAAATGGACTACCTTGAGCTTGGCGCGACCGAGAACTATGAGAGGCTGCTCTCCGAGTGCCTTATTTTCCCATCATTTAAATAGAGGAATTACTATGACTACTGCTAATGAAAGACTTATTAAGATACTTAAGGGTGAGAAGGTCGACAGGCCTGCATGCATCTGCCCGGGCGGCATGATGAACATGGTCACCAAGGAGCTGCAGGATGTTGCAGGTGTATACCTTCCTGAAGCTCACACTGATGCAAGGATGATGGCTGACCTCGCGAAGGCTATCGTCGATCAGGGATGCTTTGAGAACTACGGCGTTCCGTTCTGCATGTCCGTTGAGGCTGAGGCTCTCGGCGCGACCTGCACGATGGGCTCGCAGCTCTTCGAGCCGCATATCACAGGATATGCAATTGACACTGTCGAGGACTATAAGAAGCTGAGCCCGATGGACCTGAATTCGGGAAGGGCAAAAGTCGTTCTCGATGCGATCAGGATCCTCAAGGAGGAGACTCACGATGTTCCAATCATCGGCAACCTCGTAGGACCTGTCAGCGTAGCAAGCTCGGTAATGGAGCCGACAAGATACTACAAGCAGCTCCGCCAGAAGAGAGAGCTGGCTCATGAGTACATGGAGTTCGTTACAGAGCAGCTGATAAGATTCGGTGTTGCCGAGGTCGAGGCCGGTGCCAATGTCATCGTTATCTCCGATCCGAGCGGCACAGGAGAGATCCTCGGACCTAAGTTCTTCGACGAATACGCTGTAACATACATCAACAAGGTAGTTGATGCTGTTGCTGCAGCAGGTGCAAGAACCATCGTCCACATCTGCGGCCAGATGAAGTCTGTATATGACAAGGTGGCAAAGATCCACAGCGATGCGTTCAGCTTCGATGCTGTCGTATCGATCCGTGAGGCGAAGAAGCAGCTTCCGGACAAGGTCATCATGGGCAATGTAAGTACGTTTGCTATCGAGATGCAGGACGGCAAAACGGTTGAGAAGCTGACGAAGAACTGCTACAACCAGGGCTCGGACATCATCTCGCCGGCATGCGGACTCGGAATGGGTTCGCCGCTTGGCAACGTTCAGGAAGTGCTTAAGACTGTAAGGACATTCGGATCACAGGAGTAACTGTAAATGTCAGTAAATATTGACGGAGACAGGCTTATAAGATATGAGGATGCTGCGGTGCATTTTAGTGTGCCGCAGCATATCCGGTATATAGAGGATCTTGCTTTCTCGGGTGCCGATCATCTTGCCGTGCTTGAGATCCCTGACAGCGTGGAGCACATAGGCAATTATGCCTTCAGGATGTGTTACTCACTTGAGGAGATAAGACTGCCGTCAAAAGTTGAGAGCGCCGGCTCTGGACTCTTCCAGCACTGCTGGAAGCTTAAGAAGATAAGCCTGCCTGAGGGCATACTTATGATAGGTGCCGAGATGTTCGAGAGCTGCCACGCTCTTCAGACACTTGAGATACCCGACTCTGTCCTGAAGATAGACAGGACAGCTTTCTCAGGATGCAGGAACATTAAAGACATCGTCATCAGCCCGTCAAAACTTAAGATGCTGCCGCCTGCCGCAAGATACGCTGCCGTTCTTACGTATATGGAGCGCTGCGCGGAGAACGCGGATGAGACACTGACTGACGAAAATGAGATGACCGGCCGAAGGATCATCGATGATTTTGCCCGCGACAGACAGGGCAACCTCCTTGACCTTGCGATCAACAGGCGCAATGCAGAGGCTGTGAGATACATGCTGAAGCGCGGACTCATAGCAGCTGATGCTCTGGCTGACTACCTTGAGAAGTCGGCCGAGAGAAACCGTGTCGAGATCACTGCGCTGATGCTCGAATACGGACATAATAATGACAACAGAGAGGACCTCTTTGACGAGGATCCGTTCAGATAAAATGCAGCAGTGAGTGCTGTAATGATTTCGGTAAATAACCTGGAGGGGTGAATAAAATGGCAGACATTAGAGAATACAAATGCACTTATTCAAACTCGGTTGGCATAAGCGATGAGGTGACTTCGGGTCTCGGACTTGAATTCCCGGATGCATACATGCACAGTGGCACGATGCAGACCCTGGCAAAGGCCATCAAGAAGCACGACAACTCGGATTTTGTGCTCCTTCCTTTCTGCAGGACCGTTGAGGCTGAGGCCATGGGTGCAGTTCTTAACTACGGGGATTCCAATACGGGACCGAGAGCCAAGGACCCGATCTGCGCGAACATGGATGAAGTGCTGGCGCTGCCGGATATTGATTTCGGCAAAATGCGCATTCATGAGGTGCTGGATGCCTGCGCTGAGATGAAGAGCGAGGGTGAGACCGTCTGCCTTGAGGTGACAGGCCCGTTCACGATTCTCAATGCGCTGATGGAGCCTAGACTTGTATTCAAGGCGTACCGCAAGGACAGAGAGAAGATGAAGCTGGTCTTCGATAAATTCTCAGAGCAGCTTCTAAGATATATTGAGAACGGAAAGAAGGCCGGAGTTGATGTTTTCATTTTCTCTGATTCAGCAGGTGCTCTTGACATACTCGGACCGAAGTTCCTTGCTAATGCGGTAGAGGACTTCTATGATCCGTTCATGAGAAAAGTCAGTGAGATCATGGATGATTCGTGCATATTCCTGCTGTGCCCTAAGTTCACATATGCTCTTGTTGACACAGGTCATGCCGAGCTTAAGGAGTATCAGCTGGAACCAGGCATTGACTTCCTTGAGGCTATGCTGAAGATGAAGGGCACCGCTAAGATCGGCGGACAGGTATGCATCAAGAACGTAGGTGTTAAGCTGTCACACGGAAAGTTCCGCGAGATAGTAATGAAGGAGATGTAGGACAAAGACGGGGAAAGGGATCAGAGATACCAATGCACGGAATGTATCAGGGAAAGAAGATACTCATAGCATGTTCGATGATCGAAGATGAGATCAATGCTGTCTTCGATCATTTTGGATGCGGGGATATCGAAGTCCGCTGGATGGAGAGAGGGTATCACAATGATCCTGATGAGCTCCGCGAAGTGATACAGAACGAGATAAACAGAGCAGAAGCAGACGGAGCGGATACTGTGATTCTGGCTTACGGATTCTGCGGCAAAGGAGCGAGCGGATGGCACACAGAGCATGCTGCGCTTGCGATGCCGAGGTTCGATGACTGCTGCAACATGATGCTCTGCACCGGGAAGAGGCAGAAGCGCAATCTCCTCGAAGCAGGGAATATGTACCTGACCAAAGGGTGGTCGAAGGACGAGGGGGCGCTTCTCTCGATGCTCGAAAGGGCGCAGGAGAGGTATGGAGAACGAAGGGGCCTCAAGGTCATGAAGCTGATGTTTGACTCGTACACCAAGGTCACCGTGATCGATACCGGATGCTATGAACTTCAGCCTGTTGAGGAATACGCTGAGAAGTGCGCGGACCTTCTTGGCCTGGAACTGTGCAAAGTGCCGGGAAGCAATGAAATAATGAGAAAACTCATCTCAGGCGAATGGGATGAAGACATAATAGTTAAGGAGCCGGGAGAACCGGTAAGGGACGAAGACTTTGATTTCGGCGGAGAGACCGGAAGCCAGTCTGATCAGCTGTGGAGAAAGACCTTATAGGGGCAGGAGGAAAAAATGACAGTTAGAAAAGAACAGATGACCTCAAATGAGCGTATGGCGGCATATTTCGACGGAAAGGAAGTCGACCGTCTGCCTGCTATGCCGATGATCGACTCGGTAGGACCAAGGCTTATATGCGAGAAGAACAGATTCAAGAGACTTTCAGCAGAGAATCAGGTTCTGGTGCAGAAGAGGGCATATGAGCTGCTCGGACTTGACGGTCTTTCGATCGAATACGGTCTTCACGGAATAGGACAGGCCGCCGGAACGATCCTTGGAGACCCTGAGAACACAGCTCCGCCTATAGTGGAGCATGTTCTGAAAGACCTTAAAGATGTAGATAACCTTGATCCTGAATGCGTGCTCAGGAAGAACGATCCGTGGATCGATCTCTGCTGCACTGCATGCGAGATGCTGGTCGAGCAGATGGGAGATGTGGTCGGAACAAGCGCCAGCCTCACTGGCCCTATGACTGCGGCTTCCAGCATTTATCCTATCTCCAAGCTCCTCATAGCAACGAGAAAACAGCCTGAGCTCGTTCACAAGCTGCTGAGATTCTCGACTGACGCTCTTATAGCTGTCAGCGAGGAGTTCGCTAAGTGCGGCGTGGACATTTTCATCTGCGACCCGGTGGCATCGGGCGATATCATGAGCGAGAAGGCGTACAGAGAACTCGTTTTGCCTTACACCAAGGAGCTTGCACCTGCGATCCATAAGCACGGTGTAGCTATGGGCTATCACATCTGCGGCAATACAAACAAGATCACTGAAGCCATGCTCGAATCAGGATGCGACATGCTGAGTGTCGATGTTAAAGTGCCTCTTCTCAGAGCCAAGGAACTGGGCGGAGACAAAGTGCCTATTATAGGCAACGTCGATCCGATCAACACAATGATGCTCGGTACACCTGATGAGGTCCGTGAAGAAGTCATGAGAGATATAGCCGACTGCGCGGACTCACCTAACGGATACATTGTCAGCACCGGCTGCGACATTCCTGTCTTCACCGTCCACATCCGTTCCCGCAGCATCGCCGGCTTCCTTCAGCACCCATTTCTGAGCATCCGTTCCATTCTGGGTGTACAGCCAGATATTTGTCCCGTTATCCGTCCAGCCCAT
>CACWYF010000004.1 GCA_902765035.1 uncultured Eubacteriales bacterium | reverse complement strand
TGCTACTTTGCTCATTGGAATCTACCTTTCTAGAATAGAAGATTTATAAAAGTAAAATTACTTTTCTAAGTTTAAACGTTAGACATGGAACGGTCAAGCGTTTTCAAAATACCGTCAGGCGGGGACGGCGACTGCGAGACGGTCAAGAAATGGCGAAACGCAGAGAAACCGAAAGCAGCCGCTTGGGAGGACGGCTGCTTTTCGGTTAGGCATATTATGATGATTTTGTAAAAAGAGATATCTGTATGGGAAGGAGATTCTCTTAGGGATTACGGCAATTGGGAGGTTACCATAATCGGGTGGTGATCGCTAACACTGGTGGTTAGTCCGTGCTAACTGCGTATATAGTAACCCATGGCTAACTCGAAGTCAAGGAGTTTTTCGAAATTGGCACACAACTTTTTTCCCGTGACAAATTGCGTGGCAGACATTGTGGCGTACATCGCCGCATTCTTATATAATGAGAACATAAACATAACCTTGCGAGAGTTCACGAGAGGAGGTCTCTCCCCATGCTGTTTGGCTACTTTGTGCTCGCCCTGCTGCCCATCCTGTGGCTCATTGTGGCGATGAGCGTCATCAAGATGCAGGCCTGGACCGCGGCGCTGTCCGCCATGGTCATCGCCTTCGTGGAGGCCATGGTCTTCTGGCACGCGAGTTTCCTGTCCGCCACGACTTCGGTAGCCGAGGGCGTCGTCATGGCGCTGTGGCCCATCGTCCTTGTCATCATCGCCGCCATCTTCGTGTACAACATGACGGTACACACCGGGGCGATGGACGTCATCAAGGCACAGCTCACGTCCGTGTCCAACGACCGTCGCGTACTGGCTATCCTCATCGCCTGGTGTTTCGGCGGGTTCATGGAGGGCATGGCCGGCTACGGCACCGCCATCGCCATCCCCGCCTCCATGATGTTCGCCCTCGGCTTCAACCCGGTCGAGGCCATCCTCATGTGCCTCGTGGCGGACTCCTACACGACCATGTTCGGCGCGGTCGGCGTCCCGACCCAGATGGTCTCGGACCTCACGTCGCTGGACGCTACCATGGTGTCCCACGCGCAGATCCTCCAGGCCGCGGTCTTCATGATCATCTGCCCGTTCGTCATCGTTACGATCGCGGGCGGCGGACTCAAAGGCCTCAGGGGCATGGTGCCCTTCACCCTGGTCTCCGGCGTGTCGTTCCTTGTTCCGGAGTACATCGCCGCAAAATTCATGGGGCCGACGCTGCCGGTCATCGTGGGCGCGGTCGTCTCACTGGTCTGCTCCTTCGCCTTCGGCATGTGGCAGAACAAACGAAAGGAGACACCGGACGAGTACGTCATGGGCGCGAAGAAGCCGAAGGACGACGGGTATGAAGACGTGTCCTCGACGGACACCGGCCTGAAGAACGCGTTCATCGCCTGGTCCCCGTTCCTGTTTATCCTCGTCATCCTGCTGCTCGTGAGCATCCCCGCCATCGGTGAGCCCCTCGGCAGCATCAAGACCGCGTTCCACATTTACCGGAACCCGGACGCGGAGCCGGTGTACTACACCATCAAATGGCTCAACACACCGGGCGTCCTCGTGTTCCTCGCCGGCATCCTCGGCGCGCTCGTGCAGAAGGTGTCCGTGAAGGACTTCTTTAAGGTCCTCGGCGCAACGGTGAAACAGATGTCCAAGACCATCATCACGATGATGGGCGTCCTCGCCTGCGCCAAGCTCATGTCTTACTCCGGCATGACGAACACCATCGCCGAGTTCTTCGTCGAGACCCTCGGGCAGTACTTCCCCTTCGTCGCGCCGCTCATCGGCGCCATCGGGGCGTTCGTCACCGGCTCCGGCACGAGCACCGGCGCCCTGTTCGGCTCCATCCAGAAGACCGCCGCTATAAACATCGGGGCGTCGCCCGAGTGGATGGTGGCCGCGAACTCCGTCGGCGTGTCCGCCGGCAAGATGTTCGCGCCGCAGTCGATCGCCATCGGCTCCGCCGCCTGCGACCTCTCGGGCAAAGAGTCCGAGCTCATGAAGAAAGCGGCAGTGTACGCCGTGGTCTTCATCGTGCTGATGGCTTTGATCACGCAGTTCGGCCAGCCGCTGTGGGCAGCGGTGCAGTAAGCGCCGAGAATAGAATCATGACGGAAAAAGGACCCCGCTCTGCGGGGCCCTTCCTTTTATGCTTTTCGTGTTGCGCTCTTTGGGCAAATCGCCTCAGTCGGCGCCGCCGGCCATTTGCCAGAAGTAGAGCTCGTGGGCGGAGGCCTCGCGGAAGATGTTCTTCAGGTGCGCGAGGGTGGCGTCGTCGAAGGCTTTGCACTTTTCGTTCGTCACGGTGTACCAGTAGTCGCAGTACCAGGCGTAGCCCGCGTTGACGTAGTCCGCGATGACCGGGCCGAAGTCCGGGTGTTCGAGGGCTTCGGGGTGCTTCGCGACGAGCTGCTCAAAGACGTAGCGGTAGCCCCACATGCAGGGGAGCATGGCCATGATGATCTCGGCCTGGGTGCCCTTCTCGCCCCAGTCTTTGAGGAAGGCGCAGTAGTCGCGGCACTGGCGTTTCATCTCGGTCTTGTCGATGTCCGCGTCCGTCATGCCGACGCTCGCGAGGATGTCGAGGCGGGTCTTGTTCTCGCCGTCGTCGCAGTACGCGAGCATGCCGTTGAAGAGCTGCATGTCAGCCCAGTTCGGGGCTTTGGCGATAGCGTAGGCGAAGATCTTCAGGTAGTCGCGCAGGTAGATGCTGTCCTGGATCATGTACTCGACGAACTTGTCGTGGTCGAGGGTGCCCTCGCCCATCTGGGTCAGGAAGTCGCAGTTCGCGGCGGCGTCCCAGAGGTCCCTGCAGCTTTCCATCAGGTCGAGGGAGAAGCCGGTGGCGTTGTCGAAGGTCTTGGAGAACGGCTCCGCGGGTTCTTCGACCGGTGCTTCGGCATACTTTCCGGCGAGGTCAAAGTTGTGCGCCATGGGGCCGGAGCCCTGGCCGAGGTCGAGCCCAGCCGCGAGTGCGCCGGAGATGTAGTCCTTCGCACGGCCGACCGCTTCTTTCAGGTCGTACCCCTTCGCGAGGTTCGCCGCGATGGCGCTCGACAGCGTGCATCCGGTGCCGTGGGTGTTCGGGTTGTCGATCCGCTCGCCGTGGAACCAGGTGGCGCCCTCCGCGGTGTAGAGGAGGTCGTTCGCGTCGTTCAGGTTGTGTCCGCCCTTGAGCAGGACGTTGCAGCCGTAGAGTTTGAAGATGTCCTTCGCCGCTTCTTCCATGTCCGCTTCGGACTGGATGCTCCTGTCCGCGAGCACTTCGGCTTCCGGGATGTTCGGGGTGATGACGTCCGCGAGCTGGAGGAGGTCCTCCTTCAGGGTGTCGATCGCCTCTTCCGAGATGAGCCGGGCCCCGCTGGTGGCGACCATGACGGGGTCGACGACGATGTTCTTCGCGTCGTACTGCTGGAGCTTTTCGGCGATGGTCGTGATGAGGTCAGAGCTCGAGACCATGCCGATCTTCACCGCGTCGGGGAAGATGTCTGTAAAGATCTCATCCAGCTGCTCCGCGAGGAAGTCTGCGGTGCTCTCCTGGATGGCTGTCACGCCGGTCGTGTTCTGCGCGGTCAGGGCCGTGATGGCGCTCATCGCGTATACACCGTTCATGGTCATCGTTTTGATGTCTGCCTGAATACCGGCGCCTCCGCAGGAATCCGACCCTGCGATCGTCAATGCTTTTCTCATCTTTTCTCCTTTCTGCTGAAAGCATTCACTTTTATATAGCGACATCGAGTGGTGCCCCCGGGATGCCGCTTATTCAGTTTTTATTGAAAAAGTGCGGTTATTTCGCACAGTTCGTGTATATATATTTCTGCTGATCCTCTCAGCCCTTCCTGATCGCTCTCACCCTTGCTGTCGAACACACCCACAGTGTGGTATCCGGCAGCAGCCGCTGTCCTGAGGGCATAGAGAGAATCCTCGAATACACAGGTTTCTCCCGGTGCTGTCCCCATATGGTCCGCAGCCGCATCATAGATGTCCGGGGAGTGCTTGCTCTTTCCGATCTCGGCATTTGTAAACATCCTGTCCACATAGCTGAGAAGACCGTTTCTTTCAAGAGCTTTCTCTATATGTTCGCGGGGGCTTGATGTCGCAGCGGTGATCTTTATGCCTGCATCGCTCACTGCCTGCAGCAGCTGCTGCGCGCCCGGTTTTGCCTGGACTTCATAGTAGTAGAAGTCGCGAAGCATATCCTGCAGGCCGCTGCCTATCTCCTCTGCGGTCAGGTCGATGGAGTAATGCTCCCTGAGGTACTCCGCACCCTGCTCCATGCTCATTGAGAAAAGTATCTCCGCAAGGCCTTCCTCAGGCGTTTTTCCGATGCTCACCAGATATCTGGCTCCGAGGTCCGTCCATATTCCCATCGAATCCAGCAGGACCCCGTCAACATCGATAATCACCCCTTTTATATCCTGTCTGAAGTTCTTCATGCCCTGACCATTTCCTCAGTTACTTTCTTCAGCGAAGCGGTTGCCTCGTATATGTTTTTCTGACCGTAGATGGCACTGATCACGGCTATGCCGCAGATACCGCTGCCGGCAAGCTCAGGAGTGTTCTTCTCTGTGATGCCGCCTATGGCAACGACCGGTATCGACACGGCCTCGCATATGGCCTTAAGTGTTTCGAAGGACACATCGTCCGCGTCATCCTTGGAACCTGTCGGGAAAACCGCACCGACTCCGAGGTAGTCAGCTCCGCGCTTCTCTGCGAGAACTGCCTGCTCGACTGTCTGTGCAGAAACGCCGAGAATCTTGTCCGGTCCGATGAGCGCGCGCACATCGCCGGCTTCCATATCGCTTTGTCCTACGTGGACGCCGTCAGCATCCATTCTTACAGCGATATCCACATTGTCGTTGACTACGAACGGGACTCCGTACTCTCTGGCCATTGCCTGGAGCTCAACCGCCTCCTGATAGAAGTTCTCATCATCGAGATCCTTCTCTCTCAGCTGCAGGAATGTGACCCCGCCGTCAAGACTCTCGCGGACCACGTCATACAGAGTCCTTTCACCCAGCCAGTGCCTGTCTGTCACTGCGTACAGCAGCAGCGACTCTGCCAGCTTATCTCTCATGTCTGCTTTCATATGCAAAACTGCTCCTTTATCTGATCTCGTACTTTGCGCCTTCGTCCAGTGTCTTTCCGTCCATGTTGAAAATTGCATCGATAATGCGGTTTCTGTATGTCGAATTGCCGTCGCCCTCCTGCATGCGGCTCCAGCCGATCTCTCCGGCAAGGCCCATGGTGCATACAGCTGCCGCAGCTGCATCAAGAGGTGCTTCAGGATTTGCAACAAGGAACGCTGTCATCATGCCTGAAAGCTGGCATCCTGTTCCTGTGATCCTGCCCATCTCAGGTCTGCCGTTTCTGATGACATAGCATCTGTCAGCATCAGCTACGAGGTCGATAGCTCCTGTGATAGCGATGACTGATCCGGTCCTGGCCGCAAGGTCCTTTGCGAACTTTACAGCACCGTCAAGAGACTCCTCTGTTACAGCATCTGCTACATCAGCATCTACACCCTTGGTAGTGCCGCTTCCGAGAGCAAGTGTCTTGATCTCAGAGATGTTGCCGCGGATAGCGGTAAAGCTGATCTTGTCCATCAGGCCTACAGCTGTGTTAGTACGAAGAGCAGAAGCTCCGGCGCCGACAGGGTCAAGGAGGACGACATGTCCGAGCTCATTGGCTCTCTTTCCCGCGCGGTACATTCCCTCGATGCTGCTCTTGTTGAGCGTACCGATGTTGATGTTGAGTCCGCCGCAGATAGTTGTGATGTCTTCAACGTCTTCCGGCTCATCCGACATGATAGGACTTCCCCCGCATGCCAGAAGCACATTGGCTACATCGTTTACGGTCACATAGTTAGTGATGTTGTGGACCAGCGGTACATTCTTTCTTACATTCTCAATACACGTTCCAAGCATATTCTCCTCCTTGTACAAACTAAAAAAGCAGATATGCCTGTAGGTCATATCTGCCTTAATAACTTGCTTAAACAAAACGGCTATGTATATCCCTACGTTGGCATTATCCAAATCAGGTTATGGGTCCGGGACGCACCTCCCGTTCTCAGCCTGCCTGCGCAAGCTCCCCTTTTGTCTATATAACATTACTCCACGCTGTACACTTTCGCAAGTTGTTTTTTCTATTATTTAAAAACCGGGCCTCACAATATGAAGCCCGGGCTTTTCAGACTGTATTATCGAAGGTTTATGCGCCCTGCTCTGCGCTCTGTTCGGTCTGCTGCGGATAGTAAGAATCGATCTGCTCACATTCCTCTACTGCATAGCATGCATAGCTGAACAGGCATGCTCCGAGCATCAGCATCATAACAAGCAATACGGTTACAACTCTTCTTGATATATAAAGTGCATTCTTCATGACTGTTACCTCCTTGTCTTCCTTTGTCATCCATAGGATAGCCCCGGAGGCAAAATGATTAAATGCTCATCATTCTTACGTTGTCCGAATTTTGTGCACTTCTGAAGATTTACCTATTTTTAATTACTGTATCAGATATCGTGATGACCGATGCGATCACCAGAAGCACGATGCCTACGATGGTGTTCCAGTACACGGTCTCATGCAGGATTATGACTGCGAATACAGGTGCGATCGCAGGCTTGACGAAGAATGTGATCGAACCTGTCGAGGCATCTGAATATCTGATCGCCAGGAAGTAGAAGAGATAGCCGATACCTGTTACAACGATGCCGCAGTACAGTACGACCGCCAGGTTCTCAGCAAGTCCCACAACTACCGGGTGGCCTGTCGCAGCAGTGAACACCAGCAGTATCAGTGCGCCGACTATGAAGCTGACGCTGGTCTGAGTTATAGTGCCGATCCTCTTTATCGATCTCTTGCCCATGACTGTATATGCGGCAAAAGTCACAGCTGCAAAGACCATGATGACCATTCCGAGAGCGGTATTTCCTTCCTGTACATCCCAAGGTCTGATCATAAATATTGCTGCTACTACACCGAGCGCAAAAGCTATCCACTTGCGGGTATCCATTTTCTCTGATGTGAAGATGTGCGCTATTACCATCGCGTACAGAGGATTGGTGCAGAAGAGCGGAGCTGCTGTTGCAGCATTGCACCTCAGAACTCCCATCTGGAAAGCGACCATGCTGATCGCAATGCCCACGATTCCCAGGAGTGCCATCCACGCGACATCCTTCCCGTTCAGCCTGTACCCGCTTTTCCTGCATTCGAAATATGCAGCAGGCGCGAGGATCAGCCCGCCTATGAGGAACCTGACGGCAGTCAGCTGGAACGAATCCAGATTGACGCCTCCGATCTTGAGAGCTACCTCCATCGTTGCGAAGATAGTCGCGGCCATTATTATACAAGCAACAACTTTTTTCATTTCATAGCACTTCTTTCAATCAGATTCCGCCCGTAAGAGGCGGTTGACCTGTAACAGTATACTCTCTTTGCCCGTCATGTGAACAAAGTATTTTTATACATCCACCGCCCGAGCAGATAACAGGGCGGAACCGGTGCCCTGCCTTTTGCGAAACAAGAAAAACGCTGCCTCACGGCAGCGCTCTTCTCTCAAAGGATATCGATTATGACAATGACTAGTCAATGAATCCTCTCTTCTTGAGGACCTTATTATCCTGATTATTATCAGTGACTGCCGGGCACGCCATGATGCTCAGCGCCTCACCGGATCAGTTCACTCCACACACTATGCCTTCTGCGGTCTGTGTACAGCCATGGACGGGTCCCACAGGCCTTCAGACTTTGAGATGATCAGGTTGGCTGCAATATCTCCCTCAACATTGATCGTGGTGAATGCCATGTCAAGGAGCCTGTAGAAGGCGGCCACCGGACCGATCAGGTCTATCGGCAGGCCGAATATAGTAAGATATGATGTCATGAGGACTATGCCTCCGCCCGGGATCCCCGGCGCCGCCATGTTGATCAGTGTTGCAACTACCGCCATCGCGGCCAGCTTTCCGAGCGGGAGATCCAGCGAGTAGAAATCTGCGACAAAGAGTGAGATGCAGCAGAAAGAGCATGCTCCTCCGCACATGTTTATCGTGCATCCGAGCGGAAGTGTGAAGTCGCTTATGGATGCAGGGGCTCCAAGATCCTCCGTGCTGACTCTTATAGTCGTAGGCAGGGTCGCTGCTGAGCTCGTTGTAGACATGGTCATCAGCGCTACTTTGCCGCAAGCGGCAAGGTAAGTCCTGAGGTCCACTCTTGTATACAGCCTTACAGGAATAACGAACACTATTATGAATACCGCGATGCAGGCAAGCCAGCAGCACAGTATGTACTTGCCGATGGCCATGAATATGCCTGATCCATATTCCGCTATCGAGAAGGCCATGAGCGCCATGACCCCTACAGGAGAAGTCTCCATGATCATGCCGAGCACACTGAATGCAACAGCCGACATGCTGTTGATAAAGTCCTTGAGGACCTTCCCCTTCTCCCCTGCTGCCAGTATTGCTATCGCTATTATCATGGTGAAGAGGATCGTCGGCAGAACGGCATTGTCGAGCATCGCCCTCAGCATGTTGTCCTGCACGATGCCTGTAAGTACCTCACCAAAACTCATTGAGGCCGGGCCGTCACCCTCATACACAGGCTGGTTTTCAAATACTACATTAAGCCCCGGACGTATCGTCACTGCCACGCCGAACGAAACAGCAAAGGATGCCAGGAACATTACCACATACAGGATCACCGTTTTGACCCCTATTCTCTTAAGCGATGTGATATCTGAGGAATTGATTATTCCGCCCGCTACAGCACACACGAGGATCGGGATGATCATCATTTTTATCAGGTTGAGATATATGTCCCCGATGAACTTGATGCTGAGTGAAAATGAAGGCGCAAGAAAACCGAGCGCGATGCCGATGACAAATCCGATCGCGATCCTTATGAACAGGTTTTCCTTCTTCATTATGTACTTCACTCAATCCTCCTGTTTTCAACCATCACCAATTATACATCATTTCCCCGTTTTGTCTGCATACTTATGATATACTGTTGGAAAAGCTCCGGCTGCCTGCCGTCTTTCAGGCGCGGACCGGGCCGGATTCTCAGATACGGGGGAATATAATGTCTAACAAAGAAGCAGTTAAAAAGATGACTGACGTGATGGCCTCTTTCATCGGCCATACGGCAAAATATCTGCCGGATGACGTCCTCAGCCGCCTGCATGAGATGCAGTCGATGGAGGATGACCCGCTGGCACTCGAGATATATGATCTCATGTTCCGCAACCTTGAACTTGCGGCAAAGCTGGACCGTCCGTCATGTCAGGACACAGGTGTTCTTCAGTTCCTCATAAAGTGCGGCACAGGCTTCCCTCTTATAGATGAGCTGGAAGGTCTTCTTGTGGATGCCGTAAGGAAGGCTACAGCTGAAACGCCTCTGCGTCCTAATGTCGTGGAGACTTTTGATGAGAACAACACAGGCATCAACACCGGCACCGGCGCTCCGACCATCTGGTGGGAGATCGTTCCGGGCTGGGACGGATGCGAGATATACACTTACATGGCCGGCGGCGGATGCTCCCTTCCGGGACACGCCATGGTCCTGATGCCGGGTCAGGGATATGAAGGCGCCGTGGATTTTGTCATGGAGCGCATGACATCTTACGGACTCAACGCATGTCCTCCTCTATTCGTCGGTGTCGGAATAGGCGCGACGGCAGAGACAGCTGCGCTTAATGCAAAGCACGCCCTTCTGAGACCTGTCGGCTCACACAACGGAAATGAAAAAGCCGCCCGCATGGAAAAGCTCCTCGAGGACGGCATCAACGCCATAGGATTCGGTCCGCAGGGAATGGGCGGAAGGTACTCCGTCATGGGAGTCAATGTCGTAAACACTGCACGCCACCCTGCCACTCTCGGTGTAGCCGTAACAGTTGCATGCTGGAGCCACAGAAGAGGACTCATTCGTTTTGACAGAAATCTTAACTATACTGTCATGACCCACTCCGGGTTTAAATTCAAGGACGAGCCATCTGCCTTTGATCCATGCAGCCCTTATGCAGCTGCACCTGATAATGCAGAACTGAAAGGAGGCAGAGACTGATGACTGAGATAAGAAACGGAAGAAAAGTGCTTACCACTCCGGTCTCCGCCGAAGATATCGCCACACTCCACGTAGGCGATGTGTTCTATCTCGACGGCGAGATGGTCACCGGGCGCGACTCAGTTCACGGACGCGTGGTCGACGAGGGTCTTGAGATGCCGATAGATATCCGCGGAAAGGCGATAATGCACGCCGGCCCGATCATCAGGAAGCGCGAAGACGGCTCCTATGAGATGATATCCGTCGGACCTACTACCTCAATGCGCATGGAGAGGTTCGAATATGAATTCATAAGGGAGACCGGCGTAAGGATCATCATCGGCAAGGGCGGAATGAAAGAGAAGACAGCCGCCGGCTGCAAAGAGTTCGGCGCGATACACTGTGTACTTCCTGCAGGCAACGCTGTCGTTGGCGCTGTCTGCGTAGAAGAGATCACAGGCGTCGAATGGCTCGACCTCGGAATGCCTGAGGCCTGCTGGCACTGCCGCATCAGGGAGTTCGGCCCGCTCATCGTCACCATCGACACGGACGGCCGCAACTACTTCGAAGAGAAGAAAGTCGAATACAACAGGCGCAAGGACGAGCAGGCAGAGATAATAAAGAAACAGGTCCACTTCATGAAATGATATAGAAAGCAGACACATTTCACGGAATCACTTAAAGAGCAGCCCACAGGCTGCTCTTTTGCTGTGTCATATTTGCCGCTGATCCGTGTTCTAGAATCTGAGTGACAGGCAGCTGAGGCCGCCGTCGATCTTTCTGAACTCGGATGTGTCTACAAGGATTACAGGGTATCCTGCATCCTCTACTGCCTTCTTTACTGCGTCATATCCCTCAGGTACGATAACGGTTCCGTTCATCCAGATGCAGTTTGCACCATAGGCTTCCTCTTCAGGAACTATGATCTTCTCATAGGATGCAAAATCAGGCTTATCGATGAACTCTCCGGAAACGAGCATCTTGTTGTTCTCAATGTAGTTGACGCCTGTCTTGAGGTGCAGAACCTCTGTAAGAGGAACAGCCTTGACGGTATATCCGTATGATACGAAGAAGTCAGCAAACTGTTTGATGCCCTCTTCATTGGTCCTTGCAGACACTCCGACATAGAAAGTATCTCCGACCTTCATTACATCTCCGCCCTCGAGAGTTCCCGGAGCCTTGATGTAACCGATCTGGTCGTCACTGTAGAATTTCCTGATTGCGTCGATGATGTATTCGGTCTCACCGTTTCTTGTGCCTGCTCCCGGATTGGTGATGATAGCGCACTTCTCAGAGAGAACTGCGACATCCTCGACGAAGCATGAATCCGGATACTCCTCAAGTGCAGGCAGCACCAGCACATCAACACCGGTCGACTTCAAAGCCTCGATGTATTTTGCATGCTGCTCGAGCGCCTTCTCGTAGATCGGCTGTCCGAGCTCAGGTGCAGAAGTTATACCGTCACAGATCTTGGAACACGGGGTCCTTACAATTGTATGCTTGAACATTTTAATGCTTATCTCCTTTGTTACTAATAATTTATACGTATGAAACAGTGCGGGCAGTTATCCG
The DNA here is from genome assembly GCA_902765035.1 of uncultured Eubacteriales bacterium. Classification (GTDB taxonomy): domain Bacteria; phylum Bacillota; class Clostridia; order Peptostreptococcales; family Anaerovoracaceae; genus Crickella. The sequence goes on along the minus strand of CACWYF010000004.1, from coordinate 5,379 downwards.
CAGGGTCTGTTTCGATGATGCGGTCTACAGTACCTTCGACAGGAAGTCCTGGAGTCTCGGATTCTGAGGATTCTCGAAGAACTCTTTAGGTTCGTTCTCCTCAGCGATCACACCCTCATCCATGAAGATGACCCTGGTTCCGACTTCCTTGGCGAATCCCATCTCATGGGTTACGATCGCCATTGTCATTCCGGTATTTGCAAGCTCTCTTATGAGCTCGAGTACTTCGCCTACCATTTCAGGGTCCAGTGCTGATGTCGGCTCATCGAAGAGCATTACATCCGGATCCATGGCAAGCGCGCGCACGATCGCAACTCTCTGCTTCTGCCCGCCGGAAAGTGTCGACGGATAAACATTCGCTTTGTCCGCAAGCCCTATCCTGGTCAGGAGCTCCATGGCTTTATCCCTTGCATCAGCCTCGCTCATCATCTTGTGATACAGAGGCGCCAGGGTCATGTTCTCGAGGATGGTCTTGTGCGGGAAGAGGTTGAACTGCTGGAATACCATTCCCATCTTGCAGCGCACGCTGTCAAGGTCTGTCTTCTTGTCGGTCAGGTCAGTTCCCTCGAATATTATCTGTCCGCCTGTTGGCACTTCGAGCATGTTCATGCATCTCAGCAGTGTACTTTTGCCCGAGCCCGACGGCCCGATGATAACTACTCTCTCTCCCTTTTCTATATTCAGGTCTATGCCCTGCAGTACTTTGAGGTCGCCAAAGTCTTTTTTGAGTCCTTTAATTTCTATCACTCTTAGCCAGCCTCCTTTCGAATCTCTGTACCGCCTTGGACAGGCCGAATACCAGTACGAAGTATACTATCGCTACAGAAATGAGCGTGAAGTACGGTGACATTGTCCTGCTGCGGACAAGGTCGCCGGCACGTGTCAGGTCGACAACCGCTACCATACCTACGATCGATGTCTCCTTCAGAACTGCGATAGCCTCATTACAGAGTGCCGGCAGGATGTTCTTGATAGCCTGAGGGAGCACGATCAGACGGAGTGTTCCGATCTGGGAAAGTCCGAGTGAACGTCCTGCTTCGGTCTGGCCATAGTCGACCGAGCCAATTCCGCCTCTGATGACCTCGGATACGTAAGCTCCTGAGTTGATGCCGAATGCGATGCAGCATACAAGCACTTTGTTAGGGAAGCCGCTCATGACAATGAATGTCATGATCATCAGCTGGATGGCAAGAGGCGTTCCTCTGACAACAGCGACATAAGCCGCACAAATCTTGTCCAGCACCATCAGGCATTTTGCGCCAAATGAATCCTGATGCTTGTCCCTCGCATTTTCGGCAAGGGAGTGAACGAATGAAACGATGACGCCAAGCACTATGCCTATGAGGGCAGCCACTATCGTGATTATCATCGTATTCTTGAAACCTTCGAGGAATACCTTGTAACGGTTGTCCCTGATGAAGGTCTTTATGAATCCCTGTTTTAAGCTTTCAAACAATTTGTTACCCCGCTATACCCGCATAGGCTGCGCCATTGACGCAGCCTATGTACGGCATTTCATTTTTTATACTATGCTTGCTTAAGCATCATGCCTTAGAGCTTGGATGCTTCTTCGCTGTGCTTTACGAACCACTCGTCGATCTTTCCGTCTGACTTGAGCTTCTGAACGATCTCGTTGATCTTAGCTGTGAATTCATCATCACCCTTAGCCATAGCAGCGCCGATTTCCTCAGTATCTGCTTCATGTCCGTCAGCATAAGCTACAGGGAAGCACTTGAATGCGTCGCCATTTGCTTTAACAAGGTTCTCAGCGAGTACGGAGTCGCATACGATAGCCTGGAGCTCGCCGCTCTTCATTGCAAGTGCTGCGTCCGGAAGAGCCTTATACTGCTTGTTCTCTACATTGTTGTCCTTAAGAACGCCGGATGTGTTCTCATCACTAATGAGGAAGTCACCTGTTGTTCCGAGGTGTGTTCCTACTGCCTTGCCGCCGAGTTCTTCCATTGTCTTGATCTCACTGTCTGCAGGAACTACCATGTACTGCTGTACAGTTGTGTAAGGATCCGTGAAAGCCATCTCTTCCTTACGCTCATCTGTGATAGTTATGCATGCGAGTGCGAGATCAGCATCTCCGCCGCTGAGTGATGCAGGGATAGTATCGAATGCGATATTCTTTACCTCGAGCTCTACGCCGAGCTCATCTGCGATAGCCTGTGCGATCTCAATGTCGATTCCTGTAGGCTCTCCGCCTTCACCGATATATTCGAATGGTGCCCAGGCTGCGTCTGTGCAGACTACGATTTTGCCCTTCTCCTGGATCTCAGCGAGCTTGCCGCCGCCTTCTTCAGCATCTCCGCTGCCGCTTCCGCCGCCGCATGCTGCGAGTGCGAGTACCATCATCATTGAGAGTGCTATGATGAGCATTTTCTTGATTGAATTCTTCATTGTGTTACCTCTGTCCTTTCTTTTTCGCTATACCTTAGCTTATTGTTTGCCCCTGTTTATATCTTTATACTGTGCTGTAACTCTATTGTTCCTGCTGAAGCAGACACCTGATGTAAGCAATCTGCTTTCTTACGGAGGCCGGGCTTGTGCCGCCGGCCGAGTTCCTCCTTTCAACACATGTCTTGAGCGACAGTCTCTTGTGGACGTCCGCCTCTATCAGCGGTGAGAACTGTTTATACTCTTCGAGTGGCAGCTCCTCCAGCTTGCATCCCCTGCCGAGGCAGTAGGATACGACTTTGCCCGAGATATTGTATGCATCCCTGAACGGAAGTCCCTTGACTACCAGGTAGTCGGCAAGATCTGTCGCATTGACGTATCCCTTGGTCGCCGACTCATACATGCTCTCCTCGTTGACCTTCATGACATCCACCATCTCTATGAAGGCTTCGATGCAGAGCTTGACTGTTTCAACTGAGTCGAACAGCGGCTCCTTATCTTCCTGGATGTCCTTGTTGTAAGCGAGAGGCAGTCCCTTGAGCACTGTGAGAAGGGACATCAGGTTGCCGTATACTCTTCCGGTCTTGCCCCTGCAGAGCTCGGCTACGTCCGGGTTCTTCTTCTGCGGCATGATTGAGGATCCTGTCGTGTACTCATCAGGGAGCTGTATGAAGTTGAACTCCGATGTGGCCCACATGATGATCTCTTCGGAAAGCCTCGAGGTGTGCATCATGATGATCGACAGTGCCGACATCAGCTCTACGAAGTGGTCTCTGTCGGAAACAGCGTCCATGCTGTTCATCGCGATGCCGGTAAATCCGAGGAGGCTGGCTTCGTACTCCCTGTCGATGTTGAAGGTCGTTCCGGCCAGTGCACAGGCACCGATCGGCGATCTTTCAAGCATCCTCTTCTTGCAGTCCTCGAGCCTGCTCTTGTCTCTCTCGAACATCATCGCGTATGCCATGAGATGCTGTGCGAAGGATACCGGCTGAGCGTGCTGCATGTGAGTGTAGCCCGGCATTATGACTTCCATGTTCTTCTCGGCTTTGTCCGCGAGCACCTTCATAAGCTCGCTGAGAAGATAGTCTATGCTGTCGATCTCCTCGATGCAGTACATCTTGGTATCGAGCGCCACCTGATCGTTACGGCTCCTTGCGGTATGGAGCATTTTGCCCGTATCGCCGATGCGCTGTGTCAGGACTGTCTCCACAAACATGTGGATGTCCTCGGCCGTCGGGTCGATCTGGAGTGCTCCGGATGCTATGTCCGCCTCGATTCCCTTCAGCCCCCGGACGATGGCATCAGCCTCTTCATAAGAGATGATTTCCTGATTGGCCAGCATCTTCGCATGTGCTATGCTGCCGGCAATATCTCTCTTGTACAGTCTCCTGTCAACAGCGATCGAAGAGTTGATCTCGTCTACCAGATTTGCAGTTGTACCGGCTGTCCTGCCTGCCCAGAGTTTATCCATTATCCTGTCCTTATAATCTATCTATTAAACTTATGTGCTGTAACCTGTCTATTTGAGGCTGCCCTTTTCAAGCAGTGCCTGAACCAGTGTCGGCAGTCCCCAGATGTTGATGAAGCCTTCTGACTGAGCCTGATCGTAATCGGTCTCTCCGAATGATGCGAGCTCTTCTGAGTACAGTGAGTAAGGTGAAGTCATTCCTGCCGGGATGATGTTGCCCTTGTAGAGTTTGAGCTTGACCTCTCCTGTTACGTTCTTGTTGGCCTCGTTGGCGAAAGCAGTCAGAGCTTCCTGCAGCGGTGAATACCACTTGCCGTTGTATATCATGTCAGCGTAGTCTACTGCGAGCTTCTGCTTGAGGTGCATCGTGTCCTTGTCGACTGTGAGCATCTCGAGCTGATCATGTGCAAAATACAGGATCGTTCCGCCCGGTGTCTCGTATACGCCGCGGTCTTTCATTCCGATCAGTCTGTTCTCGACGATGTCGATGATGCCGATTCCGTTGGCTCCTCCGACCTCATTGAGCTTCTCGATGATCTTGGAAGCCTTCATCGTCTCTCCGTTGAAGGAAACCGGTGCGCCTGCCTCGAATCCGAGGGTGATATATGTTGGCTCATCCGGTGCCTGGATAGGGCTGACTCCCATTTCGAGGAAGCCTTCCTTTTCATACTGCGGCTCGTTTGCCGGGTCCTCGAGGTCAAGTCCTTCGTGGCTCAGGTGCCAGAGGTTCTTGTCCTTGGAGTAGTTGGTCTCTCTTGAAATCTTCAGAGGAACATTGTGTGCCTCAGCATAATCGATCTCTTCATCTCTCGACTTGATGTCCCACTCTCTCCATGGAGCGATGATCTTCATTCCAGGGGCCCATCTCTTGATCGCGAGTTCGAATCTTACCTGATCGTTGCCCTTGCCTGTGCAGCCGTGGCAGATAGCGTCAGCGCCTTCCTCGAGAGCGATCTCTGCGAGTTTCTTTCCGATTACCGGACGGGCGAACGCTGTACCGAGCAGATATGTCTCATACTTTGCTCCCATCTTGATTGAAGGGATGATGACCTCGTCTACCATCTCATCTGTAAGGTCTGCAACGATCAGCTTGCTTGCTCCTGTCTTGAGAGCCTTTTCCTCAAGTCCTTCAAGCTCATCAGCCTGTCCTACGTTGCCGCTGACTGCGATGATCTCAGGATCGTTGTAGTTTTCCTTGAGCCATGGAATGATGATGGAAGTGTCGAGACCTCCTGAATACGCGAGTACTACTTTCTTGATGTCCTTCTTGTCCATTTCTTAAGCCCCTTGATTGATTTTCTTGTTTTCTGTTCTGTTCTTGTTGTTAATATTCATTTTTGTGAATATTTATACCGTATTTTCATAATGTGGTTATTATAAATATTCATAAAGTACATGTCAATACATCTTTTTGTATATATATAAATACATGACCGCGCACCCCTTATTTTACAGCATGTTGAGTGTTTTGAGCTGAGGCCGGTGCAGCGGCAGCCTTCTATTACAGGTAT
>CACWYF010000003.1:19728-22999 GCA_902765035.1 uncultured Eubacteriales bacterium | reverse complement strand
TCTCAACGTGCTTGTCGTTGATGTCTACACCCTGTGTCTTGTATACTCTCTGAACTTCTCTGAGGAGATATTCATATACGCCCTGAACTCCGTTGAGTCTCATGATGTCATGAGGATCAAGCGGACCTCTTGTGATCGAGTCTCCGGCCTTGACTTCCTGACCGACCTCGACGTTGATCCTTGCGCCGAACGGAATTACATAGTTCCTCTCGCCGCCTTCTTCTCTTACGACCAGATCAGTCTTGTTGTCCTCTCTAGGTTCGATGGCTGTTACAACACCGTCGCCTTCGCAGATCTCAGCGAGACCCTTAGGCTTACGTGCCTCGAACAGCTCCTCAACTCTCGGAAGACCCTGAGTGATATCGGATCCGGCAACACCACCCGTATGGAATGTTCTCATGGTCAGCTGTGTACCCGGCTCACCGATGGACTGAGCAGCGATGATACCGACTGCTTCTCCAGGGAGAACCTTTCTGCCTGTAGCCATGTTCTTGCCGTAGCACTTAGCGCAAAGTCCGCTCTTAGCACGGCATGTCATTGCAGATCTGATCTTTACAGTCTCTACGCCGCGGCTTTCGATCTCGAGAGCCATGTCATCAGTAATGTACTCATTAGCTCCGATGATCACTTCACCTGTCTGAGGATCAACTACATCCTCGATTGTGTATCTGCCGGCGATTCTCTGCCAGAGCTTTTCGATCTCTTCCTTGCCATCCATGAATGCGCGGATCTCGATACCTTCGTCAGTACCGCAGTCCTCTTCATTGATGATGATGCTGTGGGAGATATCTACAAGTCTTCTTGTCAGATAACCCGAGTCAGCTGTTCTCAGAGCTGTATCTGTCAGACCCTTACGGGCACCGTTTGATGAAATGAAGTACTCCAGTATGGACAGTCCTTCACGGAAGTTGGACTTGATAGGAATCTCTACAGTGTGACCTGTAGCGTTGGCCATCAGTCCTCTCATTCCGCCGATCTGGCTGATCTGTGACTTGTTACCTCTCGCTCCGGAGTTAGCCATGATATACAGGTTGTTCATGGTGCCGAGGTTGTCCATCAGAGCATCAGCAGTATCTGCTGTAGCCTTTCTCCATGTGGAGATGACCTTGTCGTATCTCTCCTTGTTGGACATGAGTCCGCGCTTGTAGAGAGCTTCGTATGTATCTACTTCCTTCTCTGCAGCGCCTACGATCTCAGCCTTAGCCTCAGGAATCTCCATGTCGGAGATACTGATTGTTACGGCACTTACTGTTGAGTAGTGATAGCCTGTATCCTTGATGTAGTCAAGCATCAGAGCTGTCTCAGTGTTGCCGTGTACCTTGAAGCATGCAGCGATGATCTTTCCGAGAGCCTTCTTCTCGCAGAGGAAGTCGACTTCGAGTGAGTACGGATCCTTCTCTCTGTCTACGAATCCGAGGTCCTGAGGGAGTCCCTGGTTGAAGATGAATCTTCCTACAGTTGACTCTACCAGCTTGCCCGGATCTCCCGGATAAGCGTAACGTCTTACCTTGACTCTTGCATGGATACCGACAACGCCTGTCTGATATGCCATGATCATCTCATCATAGTCGGCAAAGCACTTGCCGTCGCCTCTCTCTGCCGGACGGTTTCTCTCTTCGCTGCCCGGATGTGTGAGGTAGTATGATCCGAGGATCATGTCCTGAGTCGGGATCGTGATAGGCGATCCGTCCTTAGGTGCCAGGATGTTGTTTACTGACAGCATGAGGAATCTTGCCTCAGCCTGTGCCTCAACTGACAGAGGTACGTGAACAGCCATCTGGTCTCCGTCGAAGTCGGCGTTGAACGCTGTACATACGAGCGGATGCAGCTTGATAGCTTTGCCCTCGACCAGTACCGGCTCAAATGCCTGGATACCGAGTCTGTGCAGTGTAGGGGCACGGTTCAGCAGTACCGGGTGATCCTTGATTACATAATCAAGAACGTCCCATACTTCTGTGTCGGCTCTCTCTACCATCAGTCTTGCCTGCTTGGTGTTCTGAGCGATCTCTCTCTCAGTCAGCTCTCTCATGATGAAAGGCTTGAACAGCTCGAGAGCCATTGTCTTAGGAAGTCCGCACTGATAGAACTTGAGGTCAGGTCCTACTACGATTACGGAACGTCCGGAGAAGTCTACTCTCTTACCGAGGAGGTTCTGACGGAATCTTCCCTGCTTACCCTTGAGCATGTCTGAGAGGGATTTGAGCTTACGGCCGCCTGCACCCTGTACCGGTCTGCCTCTTCTGCCATTGTCGATAAGTGCGTCAACGGATTCCTGAAGCATTCTCTTCTCGTTACGGATGATGATATCAGGAGCGCCGAGCTCTCCCAGCTTCTTCAGTCTGTTGTTTCTGTTGATAACTCTTCTGTACAGATCGTTGAGGTCGGATGTTGCGAATCTTCCTCCGTCGAGCTGTACCATAGGTCTGAGTTCAGGCGGGATTACCGGGATAACGTCGAGGATCATCCACTCCGGCTTGTTTCCGGACTGCTTGAACGCCTCGATTACCTCGAGGATCTTGACAAGTCTGATCTTCTTCTGTCCCGAAGCTGTAGCCATCTGCTCTCTCAGATCGATAGCCATCTGGTCTACATCGATGTCCTGGAGCAGCTTCTTTACTGCCTCAGCACCCATGCCTGCTTCGAAGCTCTTGCCGTAAATCTCGCGTGCTTCGTTGTACTCTTCCTCTTCGATTACCTGCTTGTACTGGAACGGTGTGTCACCAGGATCTGTAACTACATAGGATGCAAAATACAGGATCTTTTCCAGTTCCTTAGGTGTCATGTCGAGGACGAGACCTATTCTTGAAGGAATGCCCTTGAAGTACCAGATGTGGGATACAGGAGATACGAGCTTGATGTGTCCCATTCTCTCTCTTCTGACCTTGGCCTTGGTTACTTCTACTCCGCAGTAAGGGCAGATAAGTCCTTTGTAGCGGATCTTGTTGTACTTGCCGCATCCGCATACCCAGTCCTTGGTAGGTCCGAAAATTCTCTCGCAGAAAAGTCCGTCGAACTCAGGCTTCAGGGATCTGTAGTTGATGGTCTCAGGCTTGGTTACCTCACCGTGTGACCAGCTCAGCATTTCCTCTGTGCTTGCGAGTTTGATCTGAAGGGACTCAATATTTCTGAGATCCTGATTGTTGTCTGTCATCATAATATTTCCTCCCCTTTCTTACTCTTCCTCTGCGAAAGTCTCGTTGGCTTCTGCATCCTTAAGCTCATCAAGGCTTTCCATTTCAACTGCTTCTGTGAGATCCATGTCAGGCTCTGC
>CACWYF010000003.1:0-19696 GCA_902765035.1 uncultured Eubacteriales bacterium | reverse complement strand
TCATCGCTCATTGCGTCATCATCCTGCTCTTCAGCATTGATGCGTGCCGCTTCCTCTTCAGCGACTCTGTCCTGCTCATGTTCTCTTCTTTCCTTCTCAGCTTTCCTGTCGGTCTCGCTGAGCATTCTGTCAAGTGTCAGAGCTCCGTCATATTCTGAAGTCTCTCTGATCCTGATCTCACTGTCATCGCCGGCCTTGGTCTTGATATCCAGAGCGAGTGACTGGAGTTCCTTGATGAGTACCTTGAAGGACTCAGGAATACCAGGCTCAGGGATATTGACGCCGTTGATGATGGATTCGTATGTCTTTGTTCTTCCGATGATATCGTCGGACTTGACTGTGAGGATCTCCTGGAGTGTGTATGCAGCACCGTAAGCCTCGAGTGCCCATACCTCCATCTCTCCGAATCTCTGTCCACCGAACTGAGCCTTACCTCCGAGAGGCTGCTGAGTTACGAGTGAATAAGGTCCGATCGATCTTGCGTGGATCTTATCGTCTACGAGATGGTGGAGCTTGAGCATGTACATGTAACCTACTGTTACAGGGCTGTCGAAGTACTCACCTGTACGTCCGTCTCTGAGTCTCAGCTTACCTGTTTCAGGATAGCCTTCCTCTTTGAGAAGCTCGATAACGTCCTTCTCGCTTGCACCGTCGAATACCGGTGTGGAGATGTACCAGCCCTTGGACTTTGCAGCAAGTCCGAGGTGAACCTCGAGTACCTGTCCTACGTTCATACGGGAAGGTACGCCCAGAGGGTTCAGCATTACCTGCAGCGGTTCACCGTCTTCCTTGAACGGCATATCCTCCTGCGGCAGGATCCTTGAGATAACACCCTTGTTACCGTGACGTCCGGCCATCTTGTCTCCGACGTTGATCTTTCTCTTGGTAGCAACATAGACTCTTACGATCTTGTTTACTCCAGGAGGCAGCTCTGTGCTGTTGGTCTTGTCGAATACTCTGACATCGATTACGATACCCTCTTCGCCGTGAGGCAGCTTGAGGGATGTGTCTCTTACTTCCTTGGACTTCTCACCGAAGATAGCACGGAGCATCCTTGCTTCCGGTGTGAGGTCTGTCTCGCTCTTCGGAGTCAGCTTTCCTACGAGGATATCGTTGGACTTGACTTCTGCTCCGATTCTTACGATACCTTCCTCATCGAGCTCCTTGAGCATTTCGCCAGGAAGGTTAGGAATGTCTCTTGTGATCTCTTCAGGTCCGAGCTTGGTGTCTCTTGCCTCGCACTCGTGCTTCTCGATGTGCAGGGATGTGAGTACGTCGTCCATGAGGAGTCTCTCGTTGAGGATGATAGCGTCCTCGTAGTTGTAACCTTCCCATGTCATGAATCCGATGAGGAGGTTCTTACCGAGTGAGATCTCGCCGAGGTTAGTGGATGGACCGTCTCCGACGACCTCTCCTGCCTCGATGTGCTCGCCATAGCTGACGATAGGTCTCTGGTTGATGCATGTACCCTGGTTGGAACGCTTGAATTTGAGCATTCTGTACTCATCTACCATGCCGTTGTCATCTCTTGTGATGAGGACCTTGTTGGCATCTACGTATGAAACAGTGCCGGCGCTCTTGCACAGTACTACTGCACCGGAGTCGCATGCTGCCTTGTACTCGATACCTGTTCCTACATAAGGAGCCTCGGTAACGAGCAGAGGTACTGCCTGTCTCTGCATGTTGGATCCCATCAGCGCACGGTTAGCGTCGTCGTTCTCGAGGAACGGGATCATTGCTGTAGCGACAGATACTACCTGCTTAGGAGAAACGTCCATGTAGTCGACTTCGTTCTTCGATACCATGGTGATCTCGCCCTTGATGCCTCTTACGGCAACCTTGTTGTTGATGAAGTGTCCTTCCTCATCGAGCGGCTCGTTGGCCTGTGCTACGATCATGAGATCTTCATCAGCAGCTGCGAGGTAGTGGACTTCGTTGGTAACGACGCCCTTCTCCTTGTCTACCTTACGGTAAGGAGTCTCGATAAATCCATACTCGTTGATGATGCCGTATGTTGTGAGCGATCCGATAAGTCCGATGTTAGGACCTTCAGGAGTCTCGATAGGGCACATTCTTCCGTAGTGTGAATAGTGTACGTCTCTTACTTCCATTCCGGCTCTCTCTCTTGAAAGTCCGCCAGGTCCGAGAGCTGACAGTCTTCTCTTATGAGTGAGCTCAGCAAGAGGGTTGTTCTGGTCCATGAACTGAGACAGCTGGGATGATCCGAAGAACTCCTTGATAGCTGCAGTTACAGGCCTGATATTGATGAGCTGCTGAGGTGTTGAATTCTCAGTAGTCATTCTCTCTCTGATAGTCTTCTCCATTCTGGCAAAACCGATTCTGCACTGATTCTGCAGAAGTTCGCCGACGGATTTGAGTCTTCTGTTGCTCAGGTGGTCGATGTCGTCGATGTCACCGATGCCGCAGTTCAGGTTCAGGAAGTAGCTGACCGAAGCAATGATATCCTCAAGGATGATGTGCTTAGGGCTGAGCTCCTTCTTTCTGTTTGCGATACCTGCCTTAAGCTTGTCCTCGTCTCCGTCTGCCTCTTTGATGATATCCATCAGGACAGGATAGAAGACCTTCTCGGACAGCTTGTACGGTGTCAGGTCGATGTCAACATACTTTGCAGGATCTACGAAGTTGTTTCCGATAACCTTGGTAACAACGTCTTCCTTACCTTCTGTCTTGCTGTATACGAATACAGCCTCAACACCTGCGTCCTCGATTTCCATAGCCATGCTTCTGGAGATCTCGCCGCCCTTTTCAACAAGCACTTCGCCTGTGTTAGGGTCGATTACGTCCTCAGCTGCTACTGTGTCGACAAGTCTGTCGTGGAGACCGAGCTTGCGGTTGTACTTGAATCTTCCGACCTTGGCCAGGTCATATCTTCTCTCGTCGAAGAGAAGTGCCATCAGCATAGATCTTGCATTCTCTACTGTAGGAGGCTCTCCCGGTCTCAGTCTTCTGTACAGCTCTCTGAGTCCCTCAGCGCTGTTTCTTGTTGTATCCTTCTCGAGTGTCTTGAGAAGTCTCTCGTCATCACCGAAGATGTCGAGGATATCCTCGTTGCTGCTCAGTGCAAGTGCCTCAGGATCGATGATTCCGAGTGCTCTGAGGAAGGATGTCAGCGGCTGCTTTCTTGTTCTGTCGACCCTTACATACAGGATGCCCTGGGAGTCTGTCTCATACTCGAGCCATGCTCCTCTGTTAGGGATTACCTGTGAGCTGAATAGCTTCTGGTTGGACTTGTCTGTCGCAACATCGAAGTAAGGTCCCGGAGAACGTACCATCTGTGTAACGATAGCTCTCTCAGCTCCGTTGTATACGAATGTACCCTTCTCTGTCATGAGAGGGAAATCTCCCATGAAAACATCCTGCTCCTTGATCTCACCGGTCTCACGGTTGATCAGTCTGACCTTGACTGTAAGGGATGTAGCATAAGTAGCATCTCTTTCCTTGCACTCTTCCTGGTCATACTTAGGAGTATCCGAGAAGTGATAATCAGCAAACTCAAGGCTGAGAGTATTGGTTGTATCACGGATAGGCGATACATCCTCGAGAACCTCGCTGAGGCCCTCTTCCATAAACCACTTGTACGACTTTGTCTGTACATCGATGAGGTTAGGCATTTCGCAAACTTCATTGATCTTGGAGAAAGTCATACGTTCTTTTCTACCAACCTGTATTGGATGTGGCATGTTTCACTCCTTTTAAAGTTCTCTAGTTTCTTCTTTCCTTAAGATGTTTTTCAAAAAGAACATCTTTTTTGCCAATTTTAGAGGGTTTTTGGCGCCCCGTAAACGCACGAAATGAGCCTCGTTAGCCGGGGCTCATTATATTGCGTGGGTCGGACCAATATCGCATGATCCAATTTGTCAGTTTAAATCTTCGTTTCTGAAGTATGAACTACTGGAGTTCTACTACAGCGCCTACAGCCTCGAGAGCTTCCTTCAGTGCGTTAGCCTCGGATGCCTCAACGTTTTCCTTAACTGCAGCAGGTGCTCCGTCTACGAGAGCCTTTGCTTCCTTCAGGCCAAGTCCTGTAGCTTCTCTTACAGCCTTGATAACCTTGATCTTTTCCTGACCGATCTCCTTCAGGATTACGTTGAATTCGCTCTTCTCCTCAGCTGCGTCAGCTGCTGCTGCGCCGCCTGCTGCTGGAGCTGCTACTGCTACTGCGCTTACGCCGAACTCTTCCTCAAGAGCCTTAACGAGCTCGTTGATCTCGAGGATTGTCATGCTCTTCAGAGCCTCAATGATCTGATCCTTATTCATTATTTTTCTCCTTTTTTCAAATTATCTGTGAACCTTGCGGCATCATGCCGCTCTTAAAGTAAATGTTTTGCTTATTAAGCTTCCTTCTCTGCGATTGCTTTGAGGGTAAGTGCGAGCTTTGTCATCGGGCTCTGGATGCTGCCCATGAACCTTGCGATGAGCTCGTCTCTTGAAGGGATCGTAGCGAACTCTTCTACCATGGCTTTGTCATAAACCTGGCCTTCAACTACGCCGCCCTTGAATGCCATCTTCTTGTAATCCTTGATGGCCTTTGCAAGTACTCTTGCGCCTGCTGTGATATCATCACCGCTGAATGCAAGAGCTGTGGAACCCTTGAGTACATCACCGAACTGCTCATAGTCAGTACCGCTGATAGCTCTCTTGATAAGGGTGTTCTTGTATACTGTGAAGCCTACGCCTTCCTTACGGAGGTTAGCTCTCAGTGCATCTGCTTCTTCTACAGTGATACCGAGGTAGTCAACTGCTACTACGGAAGAAGCGTTTTCAAACTTTTCCTTGATCTCGTCGATAACGACCTGCTTAGCTTGCTTTGCTGCTTCAGACATTGTTTCTCCTTTCCGGCGATATCCCTTCGCCTAGTGTAGTCTTTTGCAGGTACAAAATACCCCGCTTTCTGTGAGACAGACTGCGGGGTCCAATTTATGAATTGTACCTCGGCGGGAAATTAAGCCTTTTACAGCACCCGCTGTCTCAGGTGGATATTCTGTTTCAGTTGTGTAACTTCTTACTGAGTTACTGTAGCCGGGTTGATCTTAACACCAGGGCTCATTGTTGCTGCAATGCTGATGCTCTTGAAGTACTGTCCCTTAGCTGCTGCAGGCTTAGCCTTAGCGATAGCCTGGATGAGAGCGTTAGCGTTCTCAACGAGCTGCTCTTCTGTGAACGACTTCTTGCCGATGATGCAGTGAATAATGTTAGCCTTGTCAAGTCTGTACTCAACCTTACCAGCCTTGATGTCCTCAAGAGCCTTAGTGAGGTCCATTGTAACTGTTCCCGACTTTGGGTTAGGCATGAGTCCCTTAGGTCCGAGAATCTTACCGAGACGTCCTACAACACCCATCATATCCGGTGTAGCAACTACTGCGTCGAATTCGAACCAGTTCTCATTCTTGATCTTGTCAGCCATGTCCTCAGCGCCAACGAAGTCAGCTCCTGCTGCCTGTGCTTCCTCTGCCTTAGGTCCCTTAGCGAATACGAGAACCTTCTTGGACTTACCAGTTCCGTGAGGAAGTACCATAGCGCCTCTTACCTGCTGATCTGCGTGTCTTCCGTCAACTCCGAGACGGAAATGCATTTCAACTGTCTCGTCGAACTTTGCATTTTCAAAGCTCTTGATCTGCTTAACTGCAGTCTGTACGTCTACGAGCTCATGCTTGTCATATGTCTTAGCGAGCTCTGCGTATCTCTTTGATCTTTTCATTTTTCCTCCTTGGTGGTACTAACGGCATTACGCCTCCCACTGCATTACTCAGTTACCGTAACTCCCATGCTGCGAGCTGTTCCCTTGATCATGTCTACTGCTGCCTCGAGGGATGCTGCATTGAGATCCGGCATTTTGGTCTTAGCGATCTCTTCTGCCTGTGCGTAAGTAATGGAAGCAACCTTAGTCTTGTTAGGTGTTCCGGATGCATGCTCGATGCCTGCTGCCTTCTTGATAAGAACTGCAGCCGGTGGTGTCTTGCATACGAATGTGAATGATCTGTCTGTGTATACTGTGATAACTACAGGAATGATCATTCCCTGCTGATCCTGAGTCTTCGCATTGAACTGCTTGCAGAAGTCCATGATGTTAACGCTCTTCTGTCCGAGTGCAGGTCCGACTGGTGGTGCAGGTGTAGCTCCGCCGGCAGGGATCTGAAGCTTGATATAGCCGTCGATCTTCTTTGCCATTGATGTCTCCTTTCCTGAGAAATCGCTTTCTCATTTTTATATCTCAACAGGTCACGCGGATCTGTGTAAGATCTTATTTAAGTTTGCTTACCTGTGAGAATTCGATCTCTGCAGGTGTGTCTCTTCCGAACATGGATATCCTTGTCTTGACTATCTGCTTCTCAGGATTGATAGCCTCGACAATACCCAGCTGGCCTTCGAAAACTCCGCCGATGATACGTACTGTATCGCCAACTTCGATGTCCAGATCGATCTTGAGCTTCTCGATGCCCATTCTTACGATCTCTTCCTTGGTCAGTGGAATCGGGTCGGATCCGTGTCCTACGAAACCTGTAACGCCCTCAGTGTTACGTACGAGGTACCAGGTCTCATTATTAACGATCATCTTGATTACGACATATCCCGGATAAAGCTTGCGGGTCTTTACCTTCTTGACGCCGTCCTTGATCTCGATCCTCTCTTCGGTCGGGATTACGACTTCAAGAATAAGGTCCTGCATTCCGCGGTACTCGACCATTCTTTCGATGCTGGTCTTGACCTTGTTCTCATAGCCTGAATATGTGTGGACAACATACCACTTGGCAGTTCCGTCACCTCTGAGGCCTTCTCCTTCGAGCGGCGATACCGAAGTTCTTACTTCTCTGGCAGCCTTCTCTTCAGCCTCTTCAGCTGCGGCAGTTTCTGCTGCGTTTGTCATGTCTTCCATGTTAACCATATCTGCCATCTGTTATACTCCTTGGACTAGGATAATGTGATGCCCAGGATGCCCTTGAGTGCTGCAAGGAATCCTGTGTCGATCAGCCAGAATGCAACCGCGAAGAAAACAACGCAGCCGATAACTACGATAGTATCAGTTGTCAGTTCCTCTCTTGTAGGCCATACGACCTTGCGGAACTCCTGCCTGACACCTCTGAGGTATGCTAACAGGCCGCCCTTTTTCTTGTCGCCCTTCTGATTATTCTGGCTCTGCTTCTTTGCGGAAGCCTGTGCCGCCTGCTTTGCGAGCTCTTCGCTTCCGTTAGTCTTGTTGTTAGCCATGATAATTCTCCGTTGATCCGAAAATTACTTAGTCTCCTTGTGGAGAGTCTCCTTGTTGCAGAACTTGCAATACTTCATGAGTTCAATTCTGTCAGGATTGTTTCTCTTGTTCTTCATTGTATTGTAGTTTCTCTGCTTGCACTCTGTGCATGCAAGGATGACTTTCTGTCTTACTCCTGCTGCCATTTCTGTTTCTCCTTAATCTAATGGTAATTGCTTTGAAAAATGCGTCTTACGAATCGATGCAAAACGCATCTTTTCAATCTAAAATCCGAAGAGCGGTTCCCCGTCCCTCCGAATCAGTAATCATAAAGTCGCTCGATAATAATACTCACTTAGAAAGTCAAAGTCAAGGAATTTTCATAAAAGATGGATGTTTTTAATTCGGATTTTATGTATATCTTCCAGACGATAAGTTCTCGAAGAGCTTTGCGCCACATTTTTGTATCCTTACGGGTGGCCCGCTCTTCTGCGAGATCGCCTTTCAGATATTCATAAAATCCGTTCTGTAAAACTACATCCCACTTCTTGCTCTGCGTATACCATACATGAGGACAGCTGCCGCATTGGATGCGTTGAGTGAATTGATGCTGCCATACATAGGGATGGAGAGCACAAAGTCGCACTTCTCCCTGACAAGCCTTCCGACTCCCTTGCCCTCGTTTCCGATGACTATGGCGATAGGTCCGGTCAGGTTTGCCTCGTAATATGTCTCGCCGTCCATATCAGCGGCGCCTACCCATACACCCTTTCCCTGAAGGTCTTCAATAGTCCTCGCAATATTGGTGACCTGCACGACCGGCATGGTCTCCACAGCTCCGGCAGCAGACAGTGCAACCGTCTGGGTAAGTGACGCAGCTCTCCTCTTAGGGATTATTACGCCATGCGCGCCAGCGCACTCAGCCGTACGGATGATCGCTCCGAGATTGTGCGGATCAGTAACCTCGTCAAGAATGACTATGAACGGATCCTCTCCGGCAGCTTCCGCTCTTCCGAAGACCTCGTCCATGTCGGCATAGCTGTACTCGCTGACCTTGGCTACGACGCCCTGATGTTTTGCGCCCGGAGCCATTGCATCGATTTTCTCCTTAGGCACGAAATCCACGATAACGCCCTGCTCTCTTGCTATAGCCACTATCTTTGAAACCGAACCCTCTGCTCCATCAGCGATGAAGACTCTCTCGACATCTCGATCTCCGTTAAGAGCCTCTGTTACAGGGTTCCTTCCGGCTACGACCTCGAGCCCGTCGGCTCCGATATTGGCTGCGCTTTCAAACGGCTCGTTCATGTCAAAACCGAGCACCCTGCGCCTGTCGTCTCTTTTCTGCGCCTGTGGAGGCTTCCTTCCGGCGGCAGGTTTTCTTCCGCCAGCGGCTGCCTTGCGTCCGGCTGCAGACGTTTTCCTCTTAGGCTCGTAGGAATATGTATCGCCGTAGTCGCGTCTGTTCTTGCCGCCCCTCTTAGGTGCAGTCTTGCGGTCAGCGTCTCTGTATCTCTTGTTTTCTTTCTTGCTCATGTCTTTTTCTTTTCTATATATAATATATCCGGTATGAATGCGCGGGCATCAGAAGTTCAGGGTTCTGGAGCGGTCCAGCCCTTCCTTGGTCTTCTGGTAAACTACGAATCTGTAGGTCAGTCCGTTTTCCGTTACCGGATCGCTTTCGGAGATGATCTCAAAATCAGGATCAGCATCAAAGTCAGGTATGAAGGTGTCAGCGTCGAGAACCGCATCGATCTTTGTTACATAGAGTCTGTTGCAGTATCTGTAAAATCTCCTGTACAGAGATCCCCCGCCTATAAGGAACACATCATCAGGTCTGTATCTTGACAATGAGTCAAACAGCTCGTATTCCGAGTGAACTATATGGCATCCTTCAGCCACATAATCCTCGTTGGCAGTAAGCACGTAGTTTACACGCTTTGGCAGTCTCTTTCCGCCCGGCATCGACTCAAGCGTCTTTCTTCCCATCACTACGACTTTTCCGGTCGTATGCTCCCTGAAGTACCTCATATCAGTCGGAAGTGATGCAAGCAGTCCGTTGTTTTTCCCTATTCCCCAGTTCCTGTCAGCAGCTACTATAAGGTTCATAGTTCTCTCCTTTCAGTGATCCTGTCAGATATTGCCGAATCTGTTTATCATCATTGCCGCCTGCTCATTTTCCATGCGGCGGGCTCTGTATGAATAGAATATGTCAGCATTGCACTTAGTGCATACATTGGATATCTCTATGTGGTCTGCCGGGATGCCTGCTCTCAGCAGAGTCATAAGATTGGCTTCCCTGAGGTCCAGGTGATACTTGCCTCCCGGGATGTCATTGCCGTCTGCATCGGCAGCAGGGTATCTCGAGAATATCCTTTCAGCCTCCTCCGGGCTCCACTGCTCAGCGAAAGCATCATACACTTCATCGCCCATCTCGTAGCAGTCCCTGCATATTCCCGGCCCTATCGCCGCGTACATGTCTGCAGGGTCGCAGCCGAATCTCACGACCATATTCGCCACAGCGACTTCAGGGATCCTTCCGAGTGTGCCCTTCCACCCCGCATGCACAAGGCCTATTGCTTTGCGCACCGGATCGGCAATATATACCGAAGGGCAGTCGGCTCCGAAGACAGTCAGCAGCACATCAGGGATATCCGTGACGACACCATCGACATACTGCATGTGAAGCGGTTTCTCCCTGAGCCCCAGATCACCGGCTGCAGCAACATGCACATAGTTGGTATGCTTCTGATCGGTTATGCACTCCCGGTCAATCGTCGAGCCGAGCTGGTGCGCAAGTTTGTCTCTGTACGCCCTTACTACAGGCGAAGCCTCTTCCACAGTCTCGTTATTCATCACCGCAACGCGCATGCCCTCTTCGCCCGTTCCGGTTTCACTGTCGTACGAGAGAAACCTCGTAGTGTACAGATTGGGAACTCCGAGGCCGTCAAGCATATCAAAGGACAGATACGGTATGCCTCCTGTGTGCAGGCTGAATATTTTCTTGTCATTCGAATACTGTATTCTCATTGTCTGCCGCGAATGCCCTTTTAATGCAAAATCCCGTTTGCTGTACGGGATTCTGCTGTTTTTCTCTCAGTTATTCTTCTATTATGCGGAAGGCTTCCGATGCGATCTCCGCTATCCTGTCTGTCTCACCTGCAAGATGCAGATACCCGAGCAGCGCCTCGAAACCCGTCGCATACTTGTAGTCCTTCGGGTCTGCGTGCTGCGGCCGTGACATCGTGCGGTGATTTCGCGCACGCTTGAGAAGGTGCTCTTCCTCCTCCGTCAGAAAGCCTTCGTCTATCATGACTCTTGCCGCCTTCGCCTGCCCGCCTGCGGAAACGTATCTGACCGCATGCTGGTGCGCTTTGCCCGCATCAAGCGGGTACTTCGCCAGTATCATCTCTCTTACGATAACTTCATATACCGCATCACCGAGATATGCAAGCGAAGTAGTGTTTATCCTGTTGATTTCTGTTTTCGTCATTACTTGCCGGCTGCCTCTTTTCCGCCTTCGCTGTCCCTGATGCTCTTTACCACCGCTGCAGCCATTGCAACTCCGTAAAGTATCACCACACCGGCCAGCATAGCCGGATTCTTAGCTCCGTTCTGAAACAGTTTTTCCGAGTTGATGTTCAGTTTCATTTTAGAACCTCCCCGGCACATCTGCCGTACCAATCCTTAACCAAGTGATCCGTCAACTGCGTATTATTGTTATTAGTTTCTGATGACCTGTACACCCTGAGGTGTGTCCTTGAGAGTGATGCCCATGGCTGCGAGCTGATCTCTGATCTCGTCAGCTCTCGCCCAGTTCTTCTCCTTGCGGGCAGCCTGCCTCTCGTCGATCAGAGCCTGGATGTCATCACCGATACCGGCCTCATCATCTGCATCCCTGAATACGCCGAGCACCTCAGTCAGTTCATCTATTCTCTTCAGAGCCTCCTCAGCATATGACTTCGATGCGCCGTCTTTGACAGCAACATTTATTTCAGAAACCATCTCGAAAATTACGGAAATGGCATCTGCTGTGTTGAGGTCATCGTCCATTACTTCGATGAATCTGTCTCTGAACTTGTCGAATGCAGCGATCATTTCATCCTCGCCCTGCATCTTCTCATCTGTGCCGTTCTTCTTAAGGAACTCGAGAGTCTCGATAGCAGTAGCTATTCTGTCATATCCCTGCTTGGAAGCGTGCATCAGGCTGTCGCTGAAATTGATAGGGCTGCGGTAATGTCCTGACAGCAGGAAGAACCTGATGAAATCTCCCGTATACTCCTTGCGGATATCTCTTACGGTGAAGAAATTTCCGAGGGACTTGGACATCTTGACATTATCAACTGTGATGTATCCGTTGTGCATCCAGTAGTGTGCAAAAGGAACTCCGTTGCATGCTTCTGACTGCGCGATCTCATTCTCATGGTGCGGGAATGTAAGGTCCTGTCCGCCTCCGTGGATGTCTATCGTATCGCCGAGGTGCTTCTTGGCCATGGTCGAGCACTCGATGTGCCAGCCCGGTCTGCCCATTCCCCATGGTGATTCCCACGCGATCTCCGACTCTTCCTTGCGCGCTTTCCACAGCGCAAAGTCCAGAGGATCCTTCTTGACTTCGCCGATAGCGATCCTTGCGCCGCTCTCGAGGTCATCGATGTTCTGTCCGGACAGCTTGCCGTATTCTTCGAACTTTCTTGTCGAATAGTAGACGTCGCCGTCAGCTTCATAAGCATATCCCTTGTCGATCAGCGTCTGTACAAAGTCGATGATCTCAGGAATGTGCTCGGAAACCTTAGGATGAACGTCTGCCTTGATGACGTTGAGAGAACCGGCATCTTCAAAATACTCCTTGATATACTTCTCGGATACCTCAGGAGCAGTGATGCCCTCCTCCTTGGCCCTGTTGATGATCTTGTCGTCAACATCAGTAAAGTTCTGAACGAACTTGACCTCATACCCTCTGTATTTGAAATACCTTCTCAGCGTATCGAATACGACGAAAGGTCTTGCATTTCCTATATGAAAGAAGTTATAGACAGTAGGTCCACAGACATACATCTTGACCTTTCCCTCTTCAATAGGCACGAATTTTTCCTTGCGGTTGGTCAGAGTATTATAGATATACATGTGTAGTAAACCTCCTGTGATTTTTCATTTTTCTTCATAGAAATATATTCGTAGGAATGATTCTATCGGAGGAGCCCCGCCTCCGGAGATCAATCATCTCTACCTTACGGCAACGCCGTATACTCGTAGAGATGATTATACACCAAGTACCGCCCCGATGCATCCCATTATAATCAGCACTATGAACGGACTCTTCTTATATTTAGTCATGAGGATGACCGTTGCCGCCACAATTAGTATTGCTATTATATCGACCGGACACCCCGTTATGAGGCCGCCTATGCCTCCCGACATATCCGCTCCGAGGCTTCTGAGAAGCCCTGTCCCCAGCCTTGTATCGCCCGCTATGGACGGAACGATCAGCGTTACTATCGCGGCTCCGATGAGCCCCATAGTCGCCGGCCTTATTCCGGTGAGAGCCCCCTGGACGGCCCAGCTGTCCTTGAACTGCTGTATCATCCGGGCGACTATGCTGACTATTATGAATGCAGGCAGGATGACACCGAACGTAGCCGATGCCGCGCCGCCAATACCTGCCGTCTCATATCCGACATAGGTAGCCGTATTTACTGCAAGCGGTCCCGGCGTGATCTGGGATATCGCAACTATGTTGGCGAACATCTCAGGCGTCATGTCGACAAAAGGCTGTATGCTGTCATAGATAAGCCTTACTATGGCCAGTCCGCCTCCGAACCCGAGGAGCCCGACTTTGACAAAACTTATAAAGAGTTTCCAGAATATCATCTGCCGCCTCCTTCCGTTCCGTCTTCAGAAGGCTTCCTTCCATCTGTCATCCCTGCCTCTTCAGTTTTCGCTTCTTCAGCAGTGTTTTTCTTCAGTCTGCCGCCGACAGTCGCACTCGCTATCCCGAGAATGACGAACAGTAGTATGACATATGCCGTATTGATCCTGAATACTGCTATGAGCACGAAGCTCAGCACCGCAGCAATTATCGTCCATTTGCCTTTGAACACAGCCGAGGACAGCTGGATGACTGCGACCACTACAAGTCCCAGTGCTGCTGCTCTGAGTCCCGCCATAGCGCCCATCACGATCCGGTTATCCCCGAGGTTGGAGATGAACGTTGCGATAAGAAGAATCATTACGAATGACGGCAGCACGACTCCTATCGTGGATATCAGAGATCCAAGGAAACCCTTCTTCTTATATCCGACGTATGTAGCCATGTTGATCGCAATGACACCCGGCAGACTCTGGCACACCGCAACTATATCCACGAACTCTTCCTCACTGAACCACTTCTTCTCATGTATCAGGGTGTTCTGCAGCAATGGAAGCATAGCAACGCCGCCTCCGATGGTGAAGGCTCCGAGTTTGAAGAATAAGATAAAAAGTTCAGTCAGTATGTTCATGGTCTGCATCCTGATGCGCCCTGAGCAATTTGGCGTAATTCCCGTTGAAACGGTATCTTCTACGCCATCAGCGCGCACATTAATTGGCGTATAAATAGTATTTACAGGCAAAATCACGCCATCTTTTGCCGTCTCCGTGGCGTAAATTATACTATTACGAACGGTTTTACGCCATAGCGGAATGCTGCGCATTGGCGTAAAGTCATGAAGATTTGTCATTTTTACGCCACATCTGTATATTAGGAGCATCAGCACTTGATTTTTTCTTATGTTTTCTTATGCCTTCCCGCGCCGCACCGTAATCCCTTTTGCATAAAAAAAGCTGCAGATGTGCCCGAAGCAGGCATATCTGCAGCACTTGTTTATTATCTGTTCCGGATTCCGGCTGAAAGCCGTTATGAGAACAGTACACCGATGCTTATCAGGACTGATAAGCGTTCAGCGCTTTTTCTCAAAGATTAGTGAGCGTTCATTGTCTCCTCAGAAAGTCTTGAGAAGAAGCATCTTCCATCTCCCTCGAGATCAACAAGAGCCTTAGCCTTAGCGATAGCCTCCTCTACAGTCATTACCTCGTGAGCATCCTCGCGGCGGAGCTTGTACTCGACTTTGCCCTCTCCGGCAAGCTTTCCTACTGTGATCCTGATTGGGATTCCGATCAGGTCAGCATCGTTGAACTTGACTCCAGGTCTCTCGTCACGGTCATCTACCATTACTTCAACGCCCATGGACTCGAGCTTCTTCTCGATGTCATAAGCCATATTCAGCTGTACCTCATCCTTAGGCTTGATAACAGTTACGATGACATGGTATGGAGCTGTAGCGATAGGCCAGATGATACCCTTTTCATCATGGTGCTGCTCTACGATAGCCTGCATGGTTCTTGTGATACCGATTCCGTAGCAGCCCATCCAGTAAGGGTGATCCACACCCTTCTCATCCTTGAATGTAGCATTCATGCTCTCGGAATACTTGAGTCCCAGCTTGAATACCTGTCCGACCTCGATACCTCTTCTGAACTTGACCGGCTTGCCGCAGTGCGGACATGGATCTCCTTCCTGAAGTGTCTTGATATCTGTAACGATGTCACCTGTGTAATCTCTGCCGTAGCATACGTTCAGCATGTGGTGGTCTTCCTGGTTGGCGCCTGCGCACATGTTAACTGTTCCTACGAGCTCGGAGTCTACTACTACGATGCAGTTCTTGAGTCCTACAGGGCCTGTGAATCCGGCAACGCTGCCTGTTGCAGGGCCTGCAACTGTCTCATCGGAGAACTCGATGTAGTGCTCAGGAATGTTGAGAGCGTTTACGAGCTTGATCATGTTGAGCTGTCTGTCGCCTCTGATGAAGCATGTGACGTAATCCTTAGGCTGCAGATCATCATCATATGTAGTGAACATAAGAGCCTTGATGGACTTCTCAACAGGGAGGTTCAGATAATTGCAGACATCCTCGATGGTCTTGGTTCCAGGTGTGAATACGACCTCAGTCGGCTTCATCTCTTCCTCTACAGGCTTCTCGTCTGTGAATTCAGCTCTCTCTACTGTAGCTGCCATTCCGCAGTTGTCGCAGTACAGGATATCTGATTCACCCCAGTCAGAGAGCGCGGAGAACTCGTGTGAAAGGCTGCCGCCGATAGGGCCGTTGTCAGCCTCTACGATTCTGTAATCGAGGTCACATCTTGTGAATATCTTCTCGTATGCATGATACTGTCTCATGTATGCGATATCCATATCCTCAGGTGTAGCGTCGAATGTATACGCATCCTTCATGATGAACTCTCTTGTTCTCAGAAGTCCGTATCTCGGACGGGACTCGTCTCTGTACTTGAACTGGATGTGGTACAGTGAGAACGGGAGCTCCTTGTATGATGACCACTCTTTGCGGACAAAGTCTGTGAAGATCTCTTCGCAGGTAGGGTTCAGGATGAAGTCGTTGCCGTTACGGTCCTTGATTCTCCAGAGTTCAGGTCCGTATGCATACCATCTTCCTGTCTCCTGCCAGAGCTCAGCAGGGTTGACGTGCGGCATGTAGATCTCCTGGCAGTCGATGTAGTCCATTTCTTCTCTGACGATCTGCTCGATCTTTCTTACAGTTCTCCAGCCCAGCTTCGGATACATATAGATTCCAGCAGCTTCCTGCTTGATCATGTTTGCTCTTACAAGCAGCTTGTGGCTCTCGAGTACTGCATCAGCTGGTGCCTCACGAAGAGTCTTAAGGTGGTTCTTAGATAATCTCATTATTCAAATCTCCCTTCTATTGCGCAGGTCGCGATCGCGGCTATGCCTTCGCCCCTGCCTGTAAACCCGAGTCCTTCCTCCGTTGTCGCTTTGACATTCACTCTTGAAAGAGGTATCCCGAGCGTATCTGCTAAGTTTTGTCTCATCTGTTCGTTATACGGCGCAAGCCTGGGGGCCTGTGCGATTATGGTCACATCGACATTATTTATGCTGACCTCCTCGCCGGATCCGGCTATCATGTCTCTGACTTCAGCCATGAGTTTCATTGAATCCGCACCTCTGTATTTCTCGTCACTGTCGGGAAAATGCCTTCCGATGTCTCCGAGGCCTGCCGCACCGAGCAGTGCATCCATCACGGCATGCGCTGCCACATCGGCATCCGAGTGGCCGAGAAGCCCCTTTTCATAGGGGACTGGAGTCCCGCATAGGATCAGAGCCCTTTCCGGGACGAGCTTATGAACATCATATCCTGTTCCTACTCTTGTAGTCATAGATATATCCTTCCGTTTAAGCGATACCTTTTGCCATTATAAAATAATGTATAGTTTCTTTCAATGAGAATTTGGACAGTATTCACTGTTTTTCTGCCAGTACAGATGATACGGGCAAAATAAACGGGCCGGTATTCCGGCCCGGAGTCTTATATATTCGATTCGACCAAATGGTCGGCTTCCTCCATCGTGTACCCTCCCGAGTAGATGAGCTCACTCTCGAGTATCTGCTTGGCGGTTCCGAGGAGTTTCTTCTCCCCGGTGGAGAGAGGCTTGGCTCTGTCCGTCCTCACCAGATTCCTGACTACCGCAGCTACTTCGAGCACATCGCCGGTCTGCATCCTTTCGGTGTTCTCACGGTATCTCTTGTTCCAGTTGGGATTCATCTTCTCCGTATCTCCCTTGAGGACCTCGATGATCTCGGCGATTCTGGACTTATCGATAATAGATCTGACTCCGAGCTTCTCGCAATTGTCCACGGGGACGGAAGCCTCCATGCGGGAGTATGGAAGCGACACACTATAATAAGTCCGAGCTTCACCCAGAAAATCTTTTTCCACAATATCTGTGATGATGCCCGCACCGTACATAGGATATACAATGTGGTCGCCTATACTGAATTTATGCATTGGATTGTTTCCCTTCTGATACATTGGTATTATATATTTAACTCGTGAAAATGTCAATGGGGTAAAAAAAGAATAAATTGTACTCCTACTCTATGCAGTTGTCAATATTGTTTTTGAAAAAATTATGATGCTCTCACTGACGATTATTTTACAAGCCCAACACATTATACTTTACAGGACCTTTTGCTTTCAAATATTTTCTCCCCTGCTCAGTATGTGATATAATTTTTTGAATTGATTTATAAACCCGGACAAAAGAAGGAGTTAATGGAATGAAAAGACTTCTTATAGTAGATGACGAAGATAAGATCCGCGAGGTCATTAAGGAATACGCTGAGTTCAGCGGATATGTTGCTGAAGAGGCTGCTGACGGCATGAGCGCCATCGGCATGGTCAAACTGAATGATTACGATCTGATCATAATGGATGTCATGATGCCTAAGCTTGACGGATTCAGTGCTGTCAAGGAGATCCAGAAGATCAAGAACATTCCGGTGATCATGCTTTCAGCCCGCGGTGAGGAGTACGACAAGCTCTTCGGTTTTGAGCTTGGCATCGATGACTATGTAGTCAAGCCATTCAGCCCTAAGGAGCTCATGGCAAGAGTCAACGCAGTTCTGAGCCGTGTGGACGCATCAGACAAATCATCGCAGACAATCGAGAGATTCGACGGACTCGAAGTGAATTTTGCAGCACGCACAATATCCGTTGACGGGAAGCGCATAGAGCTGACGCCGAAAGAGTACGATCTGCTTTTCTACATGATACAGAACAAGAACATCGCCCTTTCGAGAGACAGACTTCTCTCGGACATCTGGGGATATGATTTCTTCGGAGACGACCGTACGATCGACACTCATGTCAAGAATCTGCGCAACAGTCTCGGCCCTTACAGAAAGTTTATCGTGACACTCAGAGGCGTGGGATATAAGTTCGAATACGAAGGATAGGACCGATGTCACCGGACAAGAACCTCAACGAACCGAAAAAGCTCGATACAAGCAGCATCAAGATGACGACACTGTTTTCGTTTCTGATGTATGCCATGATTCTTGTCGCCTTTCTCTGGGTGCTGACGTCTTTCTTCCTGGATACTTATTACCAGAAGATGCGCACACAGGAGGTCATCCGTACAGCTGACGCGGTCGAAGCACAGTATCTCAAGGGAACGCATGGTTTTGACAAGTATGCTGCCGAGACTGCCGAGATCAACGGCATATATATCCAGGTGAAAGGCCTCGATAATATGGTGGAGTACAATGGTACAGGTATCTCCCCCGAAGAGGCCGGCTTTGAAAACGATATTACAAGAATCGACAGCAGACTTTCATCAACAGATTCTGCAAGTGTCACCGAAACGCGGCACGTTGCTTCTTCAGATTCACAGGCACGCCTTGTCTATGCGTCCCGGATAGGATCAGGGCGCAATATCGCTTCGCTGTATATAATAGCGCCGCTGTATCCCGATCAGATAACCATCAGAATAGTGAAGAACATGCTTGGATATATAACGTTCATTCTGCTTTCCGTAGCATGCTTCCTCGCCTACGCTCTTTCAAGGCGGATAACTTCGCCTATAGAGAACCTGACCAGATCGGCTACAGAGCTCTCACAGGGCAACTACAACGTGCGTTTTGACGGCGCTGCATTTACCGAGACCAAGGAGCTTGCCCGTGCTCTGAACAAGGCTTCATATGAGATGGAGAAGACCGATTTCTACCAGCGGGAGATCCTCGCGAACGTTTCGCACGACCTCAAGACTCCGCTGACGATGATCAGGTCATACGCAGAAAAGATAATCGATATTTCCGGCGACAATCCTGAAAAGAGGAACGCCGACCTGCAGATAATAATATCCGAGACAGAAAGGCTCAACCGCCTCGTAACAGACATGCTGTCCGTCTCCAATCTGCAGTCCAACAATGTTGAGATGCACCGCGAAGTATTCGACCTTGCTGAAGCAGCGGAGGACGTATATGAGAGCTTCATGGTGCTCGGCTCGTCAAAGGGATACGAAGTGCACTTCCATCCTTGCAAGCCGGCATATGTCATGGGAGACAGGAGCAGGATCATGCAGGTCATGACCAATTTCGTCTCGAACGCAGTCAAGTATTCCGGAGACAACAAGTTCATAGATATCAAACTTGTCAAAAGCAACAAGAAGGTCACATTCCACTGCATCGACCACGGAGTAGGCATCCCGTCTGATGAGCAGGCTCATGTATGGGACAAGTATTACAGGACGTCTGCCAACCACGAGCGGGACATTGAAGGAACCGGACTTGGTCTTGCGATCTCCAAGAGCATCCTCAATCTTCACAGCGCAAAATACGGCGTAAAGAGCGAGGAAGGCAAAGGTTCGGACTTCTGGTTCGAGTTGGATACAGTAAGAAAGCCTTCGCCGAAGAACAAGAACGGAAAGGACAAAGCTGATGAACAGCTCCCGTCCGACCCGGATAAATAGAATCACAGACAGTTAACTCAAGGCGGCTCCTGCAGCCGCCATTTAAATCCACAGGTAAAGTCATATGGCCAGGAAACAGAAGTCAGTATATATGTGTACCGAATGCGGCAACGAGTACCTCTCATGGCAGGGACAGTGCTCGTACTGCGGCAGCTGGAACACAATAGTAGA
>CACWYF010000002.1 GCA_902765035.1 uncultured Eubacteriales bacterium | reverse complement strand
CACCTCACGATGCAAACCTTGCAATTCACTTTAGGGTTCGTCGGCAACTGCGCCCCTTATGGACTTTCACCACAGACTGACGGCATGCCCGTCATACACGCAAAAGCGGGCCATACGGCCCGCCCGCTTTGCATTTCTCTATTCGGTCCTGAGAGCCTCGACAGGATTCTTTCTTGCAGCCATGCCTGACGGGATGAGTCCCGCGATGTAAGTGAGGAATATACTGATGAGTATCAGTATTACTCCTCCTGCCGGCGGCAGGATGGCCCTGAGTGAAACTATCTTGGTGAGATTTAACAGTATGTGGTTTATAGGTATCAGGAGGAGCAGGCTCGCCGCTATTCCTATGACACCTGCGCACAGACCGACTATTATAGTCTCTGCGTTGAATATCCTGGAGATATCCTTCTTGGATGCTCCGATAGCCCTCAGGATACCGATCTCCTTGGTACGCTCAAGTACCGAGATGTAGGTGATGACTCCGATCATGATCGAGGATACGATCAGTGAAATCGCCACGAATGCTATAAGAACATAGCTGACGGCATTGGTGATCGTCTTGACCGACTTGATCATGACGCCGGTTATATCCGTGTAGCTGATGACCATGTCCTCATCGCCGTTGTCCTGCATCTCCTGATTGTAGTCATCTATATACTTCAGGAAGCTCTCCTTGGACTCAAAGTCCTTGAGATAGAAGGACATCGCCATCGGGTTGGCGAGATCCGCATATCCGAGTTTCCTGAGGTTGGAGTCATAACTCGTCTCCTGTCCTCCGGATACATATGCCGTTATGAGCCGTGTGATCTCATCCTCATCCATCTTCATCTGGAAGGCCGAAGCAATAAGCGACGGATCGACATTGAACTGGCTTCCGACTGCAGCGGCTACCTTGCCGAGTGCAGGGTATACTTCCTGAGCCATCTGCATGGCCTGGATACCTTCGCCGTACTGTTTGATGCCGTTCTGCACCTCACTGTTGGTCACATACGGATCCACGGTCTGCGACAGGCCGTCCTTAAGCATCTGAGCCGGATCGGCCTGTGCCTGCTCTTCTACCATCCTGTTGATCTGTCCGGCAAGAGCTTCTGCCGCCTCCTCAGTCATATCCGGGATAAGAGCCATTATGGCTTCCTTATTTACTCCGGTATTGAGAAGCTGCATGGCCTGATCTGCTGTGATCACACCGCCTGTCTGCTGAGCTATCTGCTGAGCCAGCAGCGCCTGCGCAGCCGCAGGGTCAGATGCAGCAGCTATACCCGCCATGATCTGCGGTCCCGATGCTTTGAGAAGCTCGGCATATCCTTTAAGAAGGCCGTTTACTACCTGTGCATGCTTGCCGCTGTTCAGGTTCTCTCCGAGAGCTGCAGTGACAAGATCATCATTGAACTTGAAGTTCGCAGGATCTTTCTTATACTGCTCAACTATGTAGTCTATCATTCCGTTGCATCCGGTGCGGAGTGCGGAATTGACATCTTCTTCTATCTTCTCCGCTGAATCCTGATTCATCAGCTTTTTGAGCTCGTCGTCTCCGGTCTTGCGGATGGCCTTTTCGAGCGCCTTCATGTTCATGTTGCCGCCGAACGCCTGCTTCAGCTTGTTCTCGTCGATGCTGATCATGTCATCGAAGCCGAGCCCCTCATCGGTATTGTTGCGGATCGACTCGAAGCTTTTGCCCGAGAAAACGTCAGTGTTCTTGTTGGCGCGCTGTATCCTGACTATTTCTGACTCCTTGGCATAGTCGATCATGTGATGTGTCAGGGCCGGAAGGTATCCTACGCCAGACTCCATGGCATTGGCAGCACTGGCTTCCTTCGCACAGACTATACCGGTTATATGAAGCTTCTCTGATTCCTTGATCAGATTCTCCATGTATGCCTCGTCATCGGTCATATCCTCCCATACAGCATAGGAAGAGTTGCGTCTGAATGTATCGCAGGCATGAACAAGGGCAAACTCCTTGCCGATGAAGTCATCGTAGGTCCATTCGAGCTTTTCATTGGTGTTCTCGACCTCTTTGCCGTTCATGACATCGTTGATCATGTCCTTCAGTTCCTGAGGGTCGCGGAGGCCGAGCGTGTAGACTATGTAGTCATTGAGCTGGTCTTCGCTGTCGAGGACGAGCAGCAGCTCGTTGTACTTTTCAGGCCACTTTCCTGCGAGCACTTTATACTGGGATTTCAGCAGCTTCTCGTTGTCCATCATCTGGAAGAATACGTCTGTGTTCATCATCGAGAAGTTGTTCTGCTGGAAGCCGCTCATGTACGACTGCATGATCGAGCCCGGGCTGACTCTCAGCGGGCCGTACTTCATATCCGTCGAGTATATGTTTACTGACAGCCCGTATGAGTAATCGTACGCATTGAACCACTTGCCGATTTTGCCCATGTCAGCATCCAGCCTCTTCTTGAATGCCGCGAGGTCATTGCTTCCGACACTTGCCAGCAGATCCGTCATGATCTGCTGCTCATGGATCCGGTCGCCGGATTCCTCACCTTCAGTGTCCTGGGCGTTTGTGGCAAAAGCCGTGATCATGGATGTCATGTCCGCGGTCTCGGACTGTATCGTCAGAGGATAGGACGAGAGTGTATCCTCTTCGAGTTTATCTATGTACTTCTGGAATCCGTTGGATACCGAAAGTATGAGCGCGATGCCGATGATACCGATGCTGCCGGCAAACGCCGTGAGCAGAGTCCTGGCCTTCTTGGTCATGAGGTTGTTCAGCGACAGCTGCAGCGCGGTCTTCATTGACATCGACTTATTATGTCTTCCGCTCGCTCTTCTTGCAGCCCGTTTCGGAACGTCCGCCGCATCAGCTCCGGCCAGTCCTGCCGCTGCTCCTGCTGCAGGAAGGGCTCCTGCACTGAGCATCACAGGCTCTGTTCCCGGTACGAACGGATCGGAGTCGCTGATGACCTGTCCGTCAGACAGCCTTACTATCCTGGTGGAATACTCCTCGGCAAGTTCAGGGTTGTGCGTTACCATTATGACCAGCTTGTTTCTGGATATCTCCTTTAGGATGGCCATTACCTGGATGCTGGTCTCGGAGTCCAGCGCACCGGTCGGCTCATCAGCAAGGATTATGTCCGGGTCATTTATGAGTGCACGCGCTATCGCAACTCTCTGCACCTGTCCGCCAGACATCTGTGCCGGCTTCTTGTATATCTGGTCTCCCAGGCCTACCTGCTCAAGAGCCTGTATCGCCCTCTGTTTTCTCTCCCCTGCGGATACACCTGAAAGAGTCAGCGCAAGCTCAACATTGGCAAGCACCGTCTGATGTGAGATCAGGTTGTAGCTCTGGAATACGAAACCTATCGTGTCGTTTCTGTACGCATCCCAGTCCGCGTCCTTGTACTCCTTGGTGCTGATGCCGTCTATTACAAGGTCGCCGTCCGTATACTGGTCAAGTCCTCCGAGGATGTTCAGCATCGTAGTCTTGCCGCATCCTGAAGGTCCCAGGATCGAGACGAACTCGCTCTCACGGAAAGCGAGGTCTATGCCCTTCAGAGCATGGACCACCTCGGCGCCCGTCTTATATTCCTTGGAAATGTTCTTCAGTTCAAGCATCTGTTTATAACTCTAGTCCTTTGATCAACATAATTTGACACCATATTATACAACATCGGTATTGCGAAGCATATATTTCGTAATATTTCAAGAATGGTTTTTCTGTGATGAAATCTGCCGGTTCTGTATCATATCAGGTCAGAGACCCGCTGCACAAAACAAGAGCGGAGACTTTCATCTCCGCTCTCATCATTGTCTAAGGTATTATATGGAAATTTTATATGGAGGTTTCAGAGGTTTCTCTCTGTTACAGCTATATATTAACCCACAATTATGTTGAATTGGTGATACTTGTGAGAACAGCTGTTGTCATTTTGAAGTCAGTCTCTGCCACCAGCTCATTCCATCCTCAGGCTGCGGCGCGTCAGGAAGTTCAGCAGTTACCTCAGGATCGCCGGTGTAACCCGGGAATCCGTTCAGGCCCGCAGCAAACGCTTTCATGTCATCATACGGGATCCTGTTTCTTATGCCCGAGGCTGCAGAGTTCACCTCTGCATTCCACATCCTCGACGCGTTGGCCCACGTCTTGAACTCAGTTTCCGCCCACACAGTGCCTGCGCCCTTGTAATCAGGGAAGTCGCACCATATCGCAAAATATCCGCCGCCGAGCCTGTCCTCAGGCACCGTGTCGCTTTTGCCTGCCTTGCGGGCAAACGACCTCGGGTTCCAGTTCTCATATATGTTGCGCCCGTTGACAGTCCTGTACTTGCCGTTCATGATATCCCTGCCGTTCTCGCTTCTGAGAACATAGAAGCACCAGGATTCCATGAAGTTGTGTACGGTATGTCCCTTTTCCGCAAAATGAGCAGCTGTATTGTCCGCGTCGAACCAGTATGTGACCTCTATCGAATCCTTCAGTTCCACATGCTGGCTCCTGTTCACATCTATCTCGTCGTTGAAGACCCTGCAGGTGTAGCCTTTTTTCTCAAGACGCCCCGCGAGATCATTGATGTAGGATACGAGAACGTCTCTCGCGCTTCCTTTCTCTATCCCGAGCGTGTTCCTCGCATAGCTCTTCCAGTGCTCGAGCGCAGTCCAGCGGTTATCGTAGTCAATGACATCCCCGCCCAGCTCGAACGTATACCATCCGAGCAGCTCGTCACTTCCGATATCGAATTTGCTGCAGCCGAGTTTGCTGAAATAATCCGCGTAACCTTCGATCAGCGTATTGGTGAAGGCCACCGCATGCTCTCTTGTAAGATCGATGCCTATATAGTCAGCCTTCTCCGTCTCTCCGCCGTGAGAGTAATGATTGGCGATCGAGCTGAATCCGTCAACACTGCTGTCATACGTCTTTCCGTCATACGTGAACGAGAAGTCCGGATCGCTCTTCACATACGAAGCATATCTCTCGACCATAAATGTGTTGTGTCCCGGAGTGTCGAAGGATGGGATCACCTCCATGTGATAGCGGTGCGCAGTTTCGACGATCTCCTTCATGTCCTCAGTCGTAAGAGAGTCTATGTTTTCCGTCAGCCACGGGAAAACTTCGGAGTCGAATCTGATGCCCTCCGCTTCGGCAAAATGCAGGATGATCGCGTTGTATCTCTGAAGAGAAGCTCTTTTAATAAGATTCTCTATCCATTCCTTACTGTAGTATTTGCGCCCGCAGTCGAGCATCAGCGCACGCTCTTTCAGGTCAGGTCCGTCCTTGATCCTCATTTTGTCAAGGACCACCGCATTTTCCTGCTCCGCGTTCTGCTTTTCCCTGAAGAGCTGCATCAGCTCGATCAGGCCGTACCATATCCCGTCCTGTCCGCAGGCTTCCACCGCCGCCGTTTCATCCACGTCGATCCTGTACGTCTCTTCCGGGTCAGCCGTCTGTATCCCCGGCAGGAAGTCCTCTTCACCGACAAGGTTAACGACGATATCCCCCTTAAGGGCAAAATCCTTTTTCCCGTATACGACAGGAAGAGGCTGATCCGAAGGGATGGCGTAAGCCGCAAACTGAGAGTCTATGAGCCTTACAGTCTCAACGAGGTCCTTGTCCGGCTCTTCGTCTGCCACTATATAGAACCTGCTGTCCTTAGTCAGGATGAAAGACCCTTTCTGCCTGCTGTACTCCTGAGCGAGAGCTTCAGCGAAGCTCTGCGGCCCGGCTTCAAGGCGCGGCTCCTCAGGCTCTTCTGTCTCAGCTGCGTCCCCGCTGCCTGCATTATCTCCGCCGACGATCCCGGACGCTATATACTCATCGAGTCCGGACGGGCCGGCTGCGTCAACGTAAATAAGGCCGCTGCTCATGATCAGAACAGCCGCCATAGTCATCGTTATTACCGCCTTATATATACTGTTAATTCCGCTCTTTTTTCTCAACTTAGTTTTTACTGTCAGAAGAATACTCCTCTTGCCCATATCTCGATCCCGATGGCGATGAGTATAACGCCGCCGAGGACAGACGCCTTGCCGGCCAGTCTTGTCCCGATGCTCCTGCCGAGATACAGTCCTGCTATGCATATGAACAGTGTCACGACTCCGATTATGAGTGAAGACATGACTGCCTGAACCGCGCTGTATGCCGCTATGGTGAAGCCGACCGAGAGAGCGTCAATGGATGTGGCCACGCCCTGGACCAGGAGGTCGCCGGCGGAAAGGTGTGCATTATGGGAAGATGCCTCTGCTGTCTGCGCAACAGCCTCTTCTTCCGCGCCCGCTACGCTGCGGTTCTCACGGATGCCTTCGATCAGCATTTTGCCCCCGATATACAGGAGCAGAACAAGTGCTATCCACGGTATGAATGCCTGAAAAGCAGTGAATCTCTCTGCTGCAGTGTGTACAAGAAGCCAGCCTGCTACCGGCATGGCGAACTGAAACACCGCAAAGGTGCCCGCGATCGTGAGCACTCTCCCTGCGCTGAGTTCCTTCTCGCCGAGCCCGTCCGCCAGGCTGACGGAAAACGCATCCATAGCAAGGCCTGCGCCAAGCAGTATACTTGTAATGATAAGTTCCGTAGTCAATCTGATATCCCTCTTTCCCGGTCTCAGTTACTGCGTATATGTATCTGCTCAGAACATCCCCGCTGTCCTGAGTATGAACAGCCAGACCGGTATGGTCAGGCATGAAATAAGCGTTGTCGTTACGACGAGCTCTCCCGCAAGCCTGCCGTTGCCTCCCATTGAGCTCGCCATAGCATATGAAGCGAGCGCAACAGGGGCCGCCACCATAAGCGTGACGGATACAAGAGGCACTCCTCTCAGACCGATGAGCACTGCTCCTGCGATCCCGAATGCCGGGAAGAATACGAGCTTGCCGAATGTGCAGATGGCTACTTTCTTCGTGTCGCTCTCAAAATCCTTCAGGTTGAGTCCCGCGCCGAGCAGGATCAGTGCTATCGGAGAAGTGCAGTCCGAGAGTGCCGTGACCGTGTTCGCTATGGTCTCAGGGAGTGTGATATGCAGCAGCATCACTACCGCTGCAGCTATGCCGCCGTCGATGATAGGATTGGTCAGGATCCTTTTTACCATGTCCTTAATGTCTACTTTGCCGCCTCTGAAAGTCTCGAATACGACTACAGTTGCGATATTATAGAACGGGATCACAAGCAGCATGATTATGGCTACAGGCGTTATATTGCCCCTGCCGAACAGGTTCATCGCTATCGGGAATCCCATCAGGATGAAATTGCTCCGGAACAGCGCCTGTATCATCGCGCCGCGGTCGTAGTTGTCCTTTTCTGTTTTGCACACGAATACCCACGAAACAGCAAACTGCAGGATGGTGAATCCCAGTGCATAGGCTCCGAGCTTAAAGTCCAGGTGCTCGCCTACGTTCTTGCCGTAGAGATTATCGAACATTATAAAAGGATAGAGCGCCACGAATACGATGTGCGTGAACCTCTTTACATCCCGGTCATCGATCACTTTGTTCATCCTCAGGATGATGCCGATGGCCAGATATATCATTGATGGAAGTACTGCATTGAAGCAGAGTATAAAATTCTGAAGCATACTGTTCTCCGCGGTATTATTCCGGGTATTTCAGCCCTGCCGCTACAGTCGCATATTATAACAGATAAAGAGGCTCCGCACCATAGACAGAGCCCTGATTATCAGATTACAGCAGTATCTGCCACCTCTCAAGCAGGAATGCAAGCGCGAGCATGTCAGCGCTGCCTCCCGGCGACAGATTGCGTCTGATCATTTCATCATCAAGTTCAGCAAGAGCCTTTTCACGCTCCGCTTCCGGCATTGCGGCTATCTCTGCCGCGGCCTGCCGTGCAAATCCAAGTCCCTCTTCGCCCCCTCTGTGCAACAGGTTAGTATCTTCGAGGTCCGCCATGACGTCACAGAATGCAAGTGCATCGGGGTTCCCGCATCCCAGGCTTCTGTAGTGCACGAGTCTTGAGAAGCAGTACTCTGCTTCCGGAAACCCGGAAGCCGCTTCCGCAGTGGCACCCCCGGCACCGTATTTTCTGTATACCGCCCCGCCATTCGTGACCGGTCTTTCAAGGTTTTCTCCGAGATACTTGTCCGCATCCCGGCGGGCAAGCTCTGCCGCATGTTCAATGCAGTCTCCGCCATCCGTCAGGCATCTGCCCATTCCCGCCAGGAGAAGTCCCATTGAATATATCATCCCCTTATGGGTGTTGACTCCGCCGGTCGCTCTGAACATATCCTGTTCCGCTTCCAGTCCGCGTCTGCGGAGGTCTGCCATCTCACAACAGTCCATACCCATCAGGGCAGCGTCCCTGAAATACGGCACCAGCGCTGCAGCACTCTTTTCGAAAAGCGAGACATCCATGTCCGTATGCGCACCGCAGCTCATCAGGTCCACAAGTCCCGGTTTAGGCGTTGTGTACAGTTCATCCAGAAGCGAATCATGTGCTGCCTCCGCCAGCTCATCAGCACAAAACTGCCTCAGCAGCCGGTCAGTAGCTGCTTTTACCGCGTCCAGTCCGTGCCTGCGGCTTCTGGCACACTCGGCTGCCGGCGCATCGCATATGAGGCAGCGCCTGCTTTCATTCCTTGACAGCTTGGTTCCGTCCGCTGTCAGAACATCAAAATCAAAAAGCCTGGCTGCAGGGAACGAGTCCTCAACAGTCTCAAGCTGTCTTTTTACTTCTGCGGGGTCTTCTTCAGCCAGCCAGAATCCCTCAGAGCCCGTTGGCTCATCGAGCATGAAGCTGTCCGCTATCCTTAGGTCCAGGGCTTTCAGTTCTCTGACTCCGCGCCCGAACAGCATGCGTGTCATCGGCGTCCTTTTGACCTCTCCCGCTATGTTCAGAGTGAGGCAGATAAGGCAATGGCCCTGACCTGCTCCCGCAAGCATTTTATTCTGTATCGCTGCACGTCTCTCGCGGGCGTCAAGCACCTGCGCGAGACTTACGCTGTATGATTTCATATGTAGTCTCCGGAACCATTTCTCTTACGGATTCCATGTCGCCCTCAAGCAGCAGGCTGCGAACTTTTCCGGCGCTGATGCCTTCATATCTCGGGATCTCACAGATCGTGATCCCGTGCTCCGGCAGCAGCTCCTTCATCCGTTCGTTGTAGGCCTTTGTGACCGGGGAGTACGGCTCTTCTCCCACGAACCTCTTCGTGATGTTAAGAGCAGGTGCGATCCGAGCACCGAACAGCTCTATGTCAATATCGGACTTCACGAGGTCAGCCCTCTCTTCATCTCTTATGAAATACGCAGGAAAAGTTGCGCGTGATACAAGGTACAGATTGCTTTCGAACACATGGCAGTCCGGGATATCCTCTGTTCCCCTCTGTATCATCTCAAGGCGCTCTGGCGGGGTGAACATCGACCCGCTTTCAGATACCGCAAACACATACAGATGATCGCACTGCGATGCCGCATATTCTATAAGATGCCGGTGTCCGAGGGTAAAAGGATCGCAGTTGCACACCACGGCTCCGCACACCCCTTTGTATCGCGGCAGCGAGCTGAGATAATCCTCCAGTCCGTCTCTTCTGTTCTCCATGAGAAGGGCATCCGCTGTACTGATGACAGTGTAGAATCCCATCGAGCTGAACATCTTCACGTTATCCGGCCTGGTACACAGGAACAGCCTGTGCTCCCCGCGGGCATGAGCTTCACCTATGAGAGCAGACAGCACGGATGCCATCACTCCCTGTCCTTCAGCGTCCGGTGTGACGGCGAGCTGCTTGACAGTATGTCCTGCCAGTGCGCCACAGCCAGTAAGAATGCCTCTTTCGTCAGTAGCCAGAGCTACTGCATCCGCGTCTCCTTCATCCCTGAGACCGCATAAAGCCAGCAGCTCGAGATAATCGTGCTGCTGACTTTCGTATAACGGTGTCTGATAAATTGCTACGCCCATCAAGTGTTCCTGATCAGTCCCGCCCTGTAGTTCCGTCCTATGCGAGCTTCTGCTCCAGGCGCTCGCGGATTGCTGCTATGAAGTCCGTGGTGAGGACTGCCCTTGCTTCCATTCCGTCAACGAGACCTACGAGGTCCTTGGTCATGATGCCGTCATTGAGGGTATCGATGCATGCCTCCTCGAGCTTGTCTCCGAATTTCTGAAGGTCCTCGAGACCGTCCATCTCACCGCGCTTTCTGAGAGCGCCACTCCATGCGAAAATGGTAGCCATCGGGTTGGTCGAAGTCTCTTCGCCGTTGAGATACTTGTAGTAGTGTCTTGTAACAGTACCGTGCGCAGCTTCGTACTCAAACTTTCCGTCCGGGCTGCAGAGTACGGATGTCATCATTGCAAGTGAGCCGAACGCTGTCGAAACCATGTCGCTCATGACATCCCCGTCGTAGTTCTTGAGAGCCCAGATGAATCCGCCCTCGCTTCTGATGACGCGCGCGATGGCATCGTCGATGAGTGTATAGAAATATGTAAGTCCGAGCTCTTCGAATTTTTCCTTATAGCACTCGTCATACAGCTTCTGGAACACATCGCGGAAGTGCATGTCGTACTTCTTGGAGATAGTGTCCTTAGCGGAGAACCAGAGGTCCTGTCTGGTCTCTATAGCATACTTGAAGCATGAATGAGCAAAGGACTCGATTGAGCTGTCCTTGTTGTAGATTGCCTGCAGGATGCCCGGGCATTCATAGTCATATACTGTCTCGCGGAACTCAGCTCCGTTTTCGCCTGTGAACACCAGCTCAGCCTTGCCCTTCTCAGGCACGCGGTACTCTGTTCCTCTGTAGAGGTCGCCATATGCGTGACGGGCAACGGTGATAGGCTTCTTCCAGTTGCGTACGACCGGCTTGATGCCGTCTATTGTGATAGGTGCGCGGAAAACGGTTCCGTCGAGTATCGCACGGATCGTCCCGTTAGGGCTCTTCCACATCTCGTGCAGATTGTATTCAGTCATGCGCTGAGCATTAGGTGTGATGGTAGCGCACTTGACTCCGACGCCGTATTTCTTAATGGCTTCTCCGGCATCCTTGGTGATCTGGTCACCTGTCTCATCGCGGACAGGAAGTCCCAGGTCGTAATATTCACTCTTGAGATCCACGAAAGGAAGGATCAGTTCGTCCTTGATCATCTTCCAGAGTATTCTTGTCATTTCATCCCCGTCCATCTCGACGATCGGGGTCGTCATTCTGATCTTATCCATTTGATTTCCTTTTACTTGCTTTCTTCTTATACACAACAGGCTCCGGGATTTCCTTGCTCTGCCTTACTACATCAATGATAGTTCCGTCACGGGCTTCTATGATGCCTACGACTCTGTCCTCGAATTCGACCTTCTCAGGCTCGCCGACTATGGAGTATGCGATGTCCCTGAGTTCCTCTATGGTCTTCAGCGGAACGCAGTCAGCCTCCTTCAGCGCCTGGAGAATATCCTGCCTTGCCGGATTGACGGCGACGCCGTAATCAGTAACGACTACATCGATGCTCTCTCCCGGTGTGGTTACTGTTGTTACATCGGTGCAAATAGCAGGTATCCTTCCCTGCAGCAGAGGACAGATTACGATCGCGCATTTTGCTCCCTGAGCCGTGTCCGGATGTCCTCCCTGCGCTCCCGTGATCATTCCGTCCGAACCGACAACTACGTTGCAGTTGAAGTGGACGTCGACCTCAAGGGATGCAAGCACGACGTAATCCAGCTTGTTTACTACCGCACCCTTGTTAAGCGGATTGGCGTATACGCCCGCCGGGATCCTGTGATGGTTGACATTCTTAAGATTGCGAACCGCATCAAGGTCAAAATCCTGTACGTCGAGCATGACTCTTGCCATTCCGTCATCGAGCAGCTGGCACATTGCCTTGGTCAGGCCTCCTACACCAAAGCCCATATGTATGTTGCGCTCTCTCATTATCTCAGCGAGATACTGAGTGGATGCGATGGATGCTCCGCCTACTCCTGTCTGGTATGAAAAACCATCCTTGAACCACGGCGTATTTACTACAACATCGGTGCAGTACTGTGCCATCAGGAGTTTTCTCTGGTCAGTCGTCGGCTTGGCCGCGCCCGTCGCGATCTTGGACGGAATACCGATCTCGTCCACCACGCATACATAGTCGACCTTGGTCTGAGAGATGTGAGCCGGGAAGTTCGGATAAGGTACGAGGCAGTCAGTGATGGCTACGCAGTGGTCTGCGTGGTTGCCGTCTACTATGGCATAACTGAGTACGCCGCAGTCTGCCTTTCCTCCGATACCTCTGAGGTTGCCGTAGTCATCCGCAGTCGGAGCACCGATGAATGCGATGTCTACGTGAGCCTCACCTGTGGCAAGAGCTCTGACTCTTCCTCCATGAGATCTCATTACAGCCAGCCCCTTGAGCTTGCCCTTGGAGATAGCCTCACCGATTTTGCCCCTTACACCCGAAGACTCGATACCCGTAATTGTGCCGTCTTCTATCATCGGCACGAGCGGATCGTGAGCCTTACCCAACGAAGTGGCGCAGATGGTTATGTCCTTCAGCCCCATGTCATGAATCTCTTTCATGACCATGTTGACTATGAGGTCGCCATCACGGAAGTGATGGTGGAATGATACTGTCATCCCGTCATGCGCATCACACTTGACAAGAGCTTCCCTGATATCTGCGACCAGCTTGGACTTCTCGTTGTTCATGACAGGCCTGATCGTCGGTCCTCTCATGACTATGGATTTGTCGTCTTTATAAAAGTTTCCCTGGAAAGGTTCTTTGCCTGTTATTTCCAGTATCTCTTCCGGGATGTCTCTTCCTACTGCATTAATCATGTTACAGATCCCCCTTGTATATACCGGATGCTTTGGCAAGCGCGATCGTTCTCT
Source organism: uncultured Eubacteriales bacterium (assembly GCA_902765035.1). GTDB lineage: Bacteria > Bacillota > Clostridia > Peptostreptococcales > Anaerovoracaceae > Crickella. Next base: position 7,422 of record CACWYF010000002.1, on the reverse strand, counting down.
TCGCTCCGTCATAGAACGCGATATCGATCATCTTTCCGTCTACTGTGAATACGCCTATGCCCTTAGCCTTCTTATCGTCGATCTCCCTGATGACCTTCTCGGCGAAGATGATGTCCTTCTCCTTCGGTGTGTATATCTCATGGACGACCGGGATCTGGCGAGGGTTGATGATGGACTTGCCGTCAAAGCCCATGGAATGTATGACTTCAACTTCTTTTCTGAAGCCCTCCATGTCATCGAGGTTGGTCCATACTGTATCGAAGCACTGAATCTTGGCTGCTCTTGCAGCTATGATCATGTGCTGCCTTGCCCCCATGAACTCGACGCCGGTACCGGATATCGAGATCTGAAGGTCTCTGGAATAGTCGCCTCCGGAAAGGGCTATTCCGAACAGTCTCTCCGATGAGTCGCATATGCTCATCGCGTTGATGACGCCTCTTGCGGATTCGAGCGCCGCCATGATCAGCACGCTGCCGGCAGGTCTGCTGAATTCTCTCTCAGCCTCTTCTATGGCGTACTCTACAGTGCGGACATCATCAGCTGTCTCTGTCTTAGGGATGCGGATGGAGTCGCAGCCTCCTGCGACCGCGCATCTTACATCTTCTCTCCACAGGTCCGTATCGAGTCCGTTGATGCGGACGACTCTCTCGACGCCTCTGTAATCGATCTCCTGCAGAGCATGATAGAGGGAGAACCGGGCTGCGTCCTTCTCTCTCTCAGCTACAGCATCCTCGAGATCAAGCATGATCGAGTCCGGCTTATAGATGTACGGGTCCTTGATGAGACCAGGTTTCTGGCAGTTCAGGAACATCATCGTCCTGCGCAGGCGGTATTTGTTAGGATTTGTCATTTTATAACACCTCCCCAGCCTATTCTGCCTTCATATTCGGCAGAGCGCATAACGGCGCATTCCACTCTGGCCTTGATGGTGCAGTCAAGAGCGCCCTTGTCCACAATGCTGACTCTGGCGTTTTCAACGCCGAGGCGGCCGAGCGTCTCCATCGCCACTTCTGCGATCCTCTTTCCGTACTGCCTGATGACAGCACTTTCAAGATCCAGCTCCAGGCCCTTGGCCGATGGCTCGATCGTGACCATGCAGTCGCTGCTTTCGAGTGTGCCTGCAACTGCGGTTTTCTTGATTTCCATTGTTCTTCCTCCCCGGGCACGTTACTTATTCTGAGCTGCGTAGTAATTCATGAGGCATCCCTCAAGTATGATCTCTTTCTCGTCTTCCGTAAGTCCCTTTACCCAGAGGTCTATGTCATTTACCTTGCCGTCCTTAGTGATGACCTTGGCAGGTATCTTCTCTTCTCCGCTGCTTATGGCTGCGCGGATGCCGGGTACGAATACGAAGTCGCCGTCCTCGTAAGGGAATTCAGTGCCCTCGTCAAGTGTGAACGGCAGGATGCCCCAGTTGATGCAGTTGCTGCGGTATCTCTTGGTCGCGTACTCATAGCATATGTTGGCAAAACCGCCGAGCACCTTCTGGCAGGATGCGGCCTGTTCACGCGCCGATCCGTCACCCGGCTTGTTGGCGAATACGCAGGATCCGAACTGTGTGTTCTTAATGAGTTCATCCGCGTCGCCTACTGCTCCGAGTACCTTTGCCAGCTTCTCAGGCTTCCCGCCTGCACGGCGTGCTGCCTCGTCTGCTGCAACAGCTTTGGATCTTCCGACGTATTCAGGTACGCGGCGCGAGAGCGCGAACTCTGACAGTCTCAGTGGATTGCTCCTGTATGAGCTGGTCTCACCCGAAGGGATCAGCTCGTCTGTTGTAGTAACAGGGTCTCTGATAACAGCTGCCAGCTCTACAAGCAGGTTGTCTGAGAGCTCGTACATCTTCGGCCAGTCTGTGATGTTAGGTCCGAGTATGAGCTCTGCTTCAGGATCAGCCTTGCCAAAGCCATAGTAGCATCTGTTCCTGTATGCTGTGTTATCGAATGTATACGGGATGTGCTCTGTTTCGTAATCAATATCCGTTGCAGCTGTGATGTATCCTCCGTTCTTTGCAGTAGCTGCGATTGAACGTGAATCCATCAGTGCAACAGCGCTTATCTGTCCTTCGCCCGGCTTTGAGCCTTCACGGTTAGGGAAATTCCTTGTCGTGTGGCGGAGAGACAGTCCGTTGTTGGCAGGTACGTCTCCTGCACCGAAGCACGGTCCGCAGAACGACGGCTTGATGACAGCTCCCGCCTCAAGAAGCGCTTCTGTTTTGCCCGCACGTGTAAGAGCAAGGCTCGTCGGCACGCTTGTCGGATATACGGACAGCGAGAAGTAGCCGTTGCCTGTGCTTCCGCCGGCAAGGATATCTGCCGCTTCTACGATGTTATCGAAGATTCCGCCTGAGCATCCGGCGATGACGCCCTGATTGGCAAGAACGCCCTTGTCACTGACCTTGGAGCGAAGGTCGAGACGCGCCTTAGGGAACTTCCTGGCTGCTTCTTCCTCCACTCCCGCGAGGATCTCATCTGCGTTCTCAAGGAACTCATGGATCGTATATGCGTTGGACGGATGGAAAGGAAGCGCGATCATTGACTCGATCTTGTCGAGCTCGATGGTTACGATCGCGTCATAGTAAGCGCCTTCTTCAGGTGCAAGTTCCCTGTAGCACTCAGGACGCTTGTGGATCTCATAGTATTTCCTGATCTCATCATCAGTAGCCCAGATGGACGAGAGACATGTCGTCTCTGTCGTCATTACATCTATACCGCTTCTGAAGTCATACGGAAGATACTCAAGTCCAGGTCCCGCGAACTCGAGAACCTTGTTCTTGACCTTGCCGCCGGCAAATGTCTCTCTGACGAGATCGATGGCCACGTCATGAGGGCCTATACCTTTGCGAGGCTTGCCTGTGACATAGCAGAGGACGACCTCAGGAGGGGTTATATCCCATGTGTTCTTAAGGAGCTGTTTTACCAGCTCAGGACCGCCTTCTCCGACGCCCATCGTGCCGAGCGCGCCATAACGGGTGTGGCTGTCAGACCCGAGGATCATGTTGCCGCATGCAGCCAGCTCTTCTCTTGCATATGAGTGGATAACACTCTGATTGGCCGGAACATATATGCCGCCGTATTTCTTTGCTGCAGACAGACCGAATACGTGGTCGTCTTCGTTTATGGTGCCGCCGACAGCGCAGAGGCTGTTGTGGCAGTTTGTCATTGCAGAAGGGATCGGGAACTCCTTAAGTCCGCTCGCCCTTGCTGTCTGTATGATGCCTACGTATGTGATGTCGTGCGATACAAGAGCATCGAATTTTATATGAAAAATACCGTCATCAGTCTGTTCGCGGTGTGCGTTCAGTATCTGATATGCCATTGTCCCGTTGCGCCCGCTGCACTTATCTGCCGACTCAGGTGCATCCACCGGAGCGCCGTCATGCCACAGGACTCCCCTCTGATAATACTTGATCATAATTAAATCTCCTTCCCTGATCTCTGTTCAAGAAATAGCTTCTTTTCCCCTGAAAGCGTACGATTTACGCCGTCCATTATCAGTAATTAGATTATATTTAGAGACATCCGATAATTCCACTAAATTTGAAGATTTTCGGCCCTCAAATTCAGTCTTTTTGATGTGCCCGTAAGCGTTGGAATCTCAGCACTGGCGGTATTTATGCAAAAGCAGCGGAAGTACCCGTACTCCCGCTGCTTCTATGTCTGCATATACCGGCTGACAGCTTACTGCTGAGTGAACTCGTTGACCTTGTTGTAGATCTCCGAGGCGCCGATTTCTGCCACACGTCCGCTCGCGTATTCGCTGTCGATCCACTCTTTGACATATTTGACGACCGGACTGTGCTTGTCTACCTGCTTCTCGCCCTTCAGGCCGTAGCTTGTGTTGAGCCAGTGTGCGACACCTGCTGCACCTGAGTTCTGGTTGATGTTGACAAGAGGCGGTCTGTCAAGGAATTTGCCTGTGTCGAATATATTATAGATTTCTTCATTCTTCAGAAGACCGTCTGCATGGATGCCTGCTCTGGTAACATTGAAGTTGGCTCCGGCAAACGGTGTCTGGGCCGGAAGTGTATATCCTATCTGGTGCTCATAAAATCTTGCGAGCTCAGTGATGGCCGTCGTATCCATACCATTGAGGGTTCCCTTGAGCTGTGCGTATTCGAATACCATCGCCTCAGTAGGAATGTTGCCGGTCCTCTCTCCTATTCCGAAGATCGTGCAGTTGACCGCGCCGCAGCCGTAAAGCCATGCAGTTGCTGCATTGACAACAGCCTTATAGAAGTCATTGTGTCCGTGCCATTCAAGCATCTCGCTCGGTACGCCTGCATACTGCTTGAGACCGTAGATTATACCTGCAACCGACCTAGGCATTGCAACGCCCGGATACGGAACACCGAATCCCATTGTATCACAGAGCCTTATCTTGGCAGGCATTCCCGCCTCATCGGCCATTTCCTGCACCGCCCTTACGAAAGGTACTACGAATCCGTAGAAGTCCGCTCTGGTAATATCCTCGAGATGGCATCTCGGCATGATCCCGGCTTCAAAAGCATCATATACTACAGACAGATAGTGTTCCATTGCCTGCTTTCTTGTCATTCCGAGCTTGTAGAAGATGTGATAGTCAGAACAGCTTGTCAGGATGCCTGTCTCCTTGACGCCCATCTCCTTGACTATTTTGAAGTCTTCCTTCTTTGCGCGGATCCATGTCGTGATCTGCGGGAACTCAAGCCCGAGATCCTGGCAGGCATGGATAGCTTCCTTGTCCCTGTCGCTGTATGTGAAGAATTCTGTCTGTCTTATTATCCCCTTAGGTCCCGACAGTCTGGATATGAGCTTGAATATATCAACTATCTGCTTTGTTGTATACGGCTCTCTCGACTGCTGTCCGTCGCGGAACGTCGAGTCCGTGATCAGGATCTCCTCAGGCATGTCATAAGGGCTTGTTCTGAAGTTGAAACCGACCTTAGGCACCTCAACATATTCGAAGAACTCTCTGAACAGGTTAGGCTTATCCACATCCTGCACTTCATAGTTGACCCCTTCCATCTCAAGAAGGTTGCTCTTTCTGCTGAGGCTGGTCTTTCTTACCTTCTTTCCCTCGAGCTCATCAAAATTGGTAATTCCGTCATTATCTGTTATGTGGTCTTTATTGATCATTCTGCCATCCTCTGTGCCCGGCTCTCTCCTTACATTCCGGTGCAGCATTATAAAGTGTATACATGTATTCTAATGCCGCGCATAGGATCAAGTCAACCTCACAAGACAAAATAACCCTATATTTTCAGCAGTTCGAGGCGTTCTGCAGCAACAGAAAAAGCCGCAGGGATAACTCCTCCGGCTTTCGTCTCATTTTCCGGCGTCCTCACTGTTCATTCATAACGGCCAAAATCAGCCTGTTTTGTATGCAATCTCACCGTTTCTTGCGTTTTATTACAGATACCACTCGGAATCGCTTCTTCTGATGCAGATCCTCTCGAGCAGATCCTGTGCTGCAGCGGCGGCTCTCGGTGACAGCCTGCTTATCCTGTGTATCGGCAGCCGTCCGGCGACCTCAAGCGGTACAGGTCTGATCCTGAGTTCCTCGATCTCGGTCCCCGCCAGCCTTCTTATCTTGGCAGCGGCAGCCGTCCCGAACTCCGTCAGCGAAGCAACATCACCATAATGCTCACTCATTTCGCGTCCGATGCCGCCCTTCCTGTATCTGACAGCAAACGCACCTGCGCCGAGCACTTTGAACCCCTGATCCTCAGTGAAGTGCTGCAGCTCATACAGCGCATTGCCGAAAGTTCTCGACCCGAACGATACGGCTGTCACAGCAGCAGCTCCGTTAGGCCTGAATTTTCTGAGAGCGCTTATGGCAGGAAGCGGAACTTTTCCAACGTAAACAGGCATACCGATAACAGCTACCGTCTCATCGTCAAGGTCCACCGTCTCCGGCCCCATCCTCATCAGCTCATACGACTCCACCCTGATGTCATCCGGGCAGCAGTCCTTCAGCAGATCCGCGAGCTGCGCTGTAAGCCGGTCAGTCATTCTTGCCGTCCCGCCTATCGGGCTGAAATGTATTCCGACAATTCTTCTGATCATGGTTCCTGCTTATACGTCACGAAAAAAATGCATAAATTGCAGACGGGGATATAACTCCCCGTCCAAAAAGAATTGTAGCACCATATACAGGAACGTTTTCGTTGATATTGTGAAGAAATTATGTAAATCAGCTATGGTAATACCATGCAATTTGAAGTACAATCGGATACATAAAGCAAAGAAGGGCAACGGGACTATTGAAATCAGGAGGTATCATATAATGGAAAATAATAATCAGAAGAAAAGAATGCTGTCAGGCATACAGCCAAGCGGAGACCTGCATCTCGGGAACTATCTCGGAGCTATTTCCAACTGGGCTGCCAGAGCGGACGAATTTGACAATTATTATTTCATGGCAGACCTCCACACCATCACGGTAAGACAGGAGCCTGCAGATCTTCGCCGCCGTTCACTCAACCAGCTGGCACAGTACATTGCCTGCGGTCTTGATCCGGAGAAGAACGTACTTTTCATGCAGTCGCACGTTCCTGCACACTCCCAGCTTGCATGGGTCCTCAACTGCTACACGATGTTCGGCGAGCTTTCCCGCATGACCCAGTTCAAGGACAAGTCGGCAAAGCACAAGGACAACATCAACGCAGGTCTGTTCACATATCCTGTTCTGATGGCCGCAGACATCCTGCTGTATCAGGCAGACTATGTACCTGTAGGCGAGGACCAGAAGCAGCACGTTGAGATCTGCCGTGACATAGCAACAAGATTCAACGGCATCTACGGCGATGTATTCAAGATCCCTGAACCATATATCCCTAAGGCAGGCGCAAGGATCTACGGACTTACCACTCCGACAGACAAGATGTCCAAGTCCATCCCTGACGGATGCATCTTCCTGATGGATCCGCCGGATGTTATCAACCGCAAGTTCAAGAGAGCCGTCACCGACAGCGATACCGAGAACTGCATCCGCTACGACAAGGAGAACAAACCGGGCGTTGCCAACCTCATGAACATCTACTCCACTCTTACAGGCCAGTCCTTCGAGCAGATCGAGGCTGAGTTCGAGGGCAAGGGCTACGGCGCATTCAAGCCGGCAGTAGCAGAGGTCGTTATCGATACCCTCACTCCGATCAGAGAAGAGGCAGAGCGCCTGATGAAGGACAAGGCTTATCTGAACTCCGTATGCAAGGACGGCGCAGAGAGAGCTTCCTACGTAGCCAACAAGACACTGAACAAGGTCTACAAGAAGGTCGGCTTCCTCATGCCGGAGAGATAGGATCATAAGAGGCTGCCGCCTCACACATTTCAATACAGTATATGCAAAAGGGGCTGTCGCACAATAAAAAGTGTGGCAGCCTCTTAACTTGCCCGCCTGGCGGCGGGCTCTTTTAGCGCAAGCAGCTGAAAGCCTTGAAAATGC
>CACWYF010000001.1 GCA_902765035.1 uncultured Eubacteriales bacterium | reverse complement strand
CAAACGGCATGCTGATCAGCGCAGTCAACGAGTATGACGGAGAGGAAATGCTCAACCTCCTGCTCGTAGATGACAGGATTCCTGCCGGAGCAAAGCTTTACTAGAAGGTGCGATGGGAAGTGCGGACAAACGGTCTGATTAAGAGCAAAAAACAGGCCGGAAAAGGACGATTTGATAGAGCAAAAATCATTAGAATCGTACCCCGACTACCCCATTTTTACCCCGTTTACACATCAAGTTATAACAAGTAAAGTGAAAATCTCCGCTTAACTGAAAGTGAATGTATAACGGAATAAAAATGGTAACCTTCCGCCAAAATTCGCTTAAAAAACCCAATTTGATGATCCATTTAGGACGCGATTTACAGAAACGTAGGTCGCGTCCTTTTTTCGTACCCGGATTTTGCACATTTCTGGGACGGGGTTGCAAGATTGAGAGAATACCGAACTCGGAATAGACTTGCATTACAAACATACAGAAATGAAGAAGGCGAGATATCCGGCGGAATCGGTATTGGGAAAATTGAAGGGCACGATGATGTATGCGAGCTGCAGAAATTCTATTGTCTTCCGGAACTCAGAGGTACTGGAGCAGCTCAGGCACTGATTGATACAGCGCTTGAATTCGCAAAGCAGTATCATTCAAAATGCTACATTGAGACCTTCGATAATACAATAGCCGCACAGAAGGCGTATGAGAGGAATGGATTTACCAGGACTGACGTGCGGTATGGTGCAACTGGGCATTTTGCATGCAATACACTTTGTTTTAAAGACCTGAAGTGATAGAGTTACTGAGTAGATATATTGAGCAGTTAGATGCAGAAAGCGTCTTCTGCAATTACAGTAAGGAGAACATATTAATGATCAAGCATGGTGAAAGTAAACCTATTCTATTTGAAATAACTTTGATTGTTGGGGCTTTTGTGGTTGCGGGTGTGATCACGGCTGCTGGGAGCCTGTTCAACATTCATCCATCACTTACAACTTCGGTCGCCCGTGTCTTCGTGGGCGTCGTTCTGCTCATCATTTACAGGAATGTGCTGAAGGGCGGCAGTGTTTTCAATAATCTGGTTATTGTTCTACCGGCGCTGCTGTTTGTTGTATGGAATCTGTACTACAATCTTGCGGGCGGTGCGCAGTTTGGCGGCATGGCTTTCTATGTTGAGGCGGTTGTCATCGCTATCGCACCGGCTATCTTTGAGGAAGTCATCTTCAGAGGCATATTCATTCACAACATGAGGGCGAGTGGATACAGTGACATGAAGTGCCTGTGGATCTCGGCGGCGTTCTTCTCATTGGTTCACTTGACCAATCTGGTCGGACAGCCTCCGCTGATTATAGGGCTGCAGGTCATATATGCATTCTCGGTTGGCCTTGTGCTCGGCGCAATCTACATCAGGAATGGAAGCCTGCTGCAAGTCATGATAATCCACTTCCTGATCGACTTCTTCAGCAATATATTCATGGATGCTCCAACAAGCGCAAGCTGGACTCAGATCGGAATCTTTGCGGCTCTGCTGATTTGCGAGGGCATATGTGCAGTCTGGCTCGTTGCCAGAAATAGAGGAGATAAACTTCACTAGCTCAGACAACAAATCTCCCATCGTGAACTGCGACCCGCCAAGAGGGCAACAGAAATGGGTTATAGTTACAACGTCGTTATACAATACGTGGTTGTTGTGGAGATTTGCAGTCAGAAAATGGGACTGCTTTCGCCGTGAACAAAGGGCTGAAGGGGCCGGGCTTTAGTCAGCAGGCAAATCGAAAACAGGCTTTATTATGAAAATCGAAAGTGGTATTATTGGTTAGACAAATCTAACCAATTTTTGTTAAGGAAAAAATCTTATGAGAATAGTTCAGTTTAAAGATGTTACAAGGACTTACGTGACAGGTGATCACGTACAGAAAGCTCTGGCTGATGTTGATCTGGAGATAGAAGGGGGCAAATTTGTCGTTATCCTCGGCCCATCAGGAGCGGGCAAGAGCACTTTTCTGAATCTGCTTGGCGGACTTGATAATCCGACCAGCGGAACGATAATCGTAGACGGTACAGATATTTCCACTCTGTCAAGCGACGAGCTGGCAGACTACAGGGCGGCCAAGGTGGGCTTTGTATTTCAGTCGTACAATCTGATTCCGACACTTACTGTTCAGGAGAACATTTCCCTCGTGGAAGAGATAGCTCCTGATCACCTGAGTGCCGGAGAACTGCTGGCTGAAGTGGGGCTGGATGACCACGCTCACCAGTTCCCGCATGAGCTGTCAGGCGGTGAGCAGCAGAGGGTATCCATATGCAGGGCGCTGGCCAAGAATCCTAAGATACTGCTCTGTGATGAGCCTACCGGCGCGCTTGACTCCGAAACCGGCGTGGTAGTGCTGAAGCTCCTCCTCAGGATGGCAAGGGACTACGGCAAGACGATAATCATCGTGACCCACAATCAGAATATCGCAAAAATGGCAGATGTGGTAATACACATAAGAAGCGGAAAAGTCACCTCCGTCGATGAGCAGCTGCATCCGCTGTCAGCAGAAGAGGTGGAATGGTAATGCTTGGACGTAAACTGTGGAGGACCGCAAAGGTATATAAAGTCCAGTTCATCTCCATGATACTGCTGATCGCTCTGGGTATCGGCGTCTTTGTCGGCTTCAATGCTGAATGGGTGACTATAGGCGAAGATACAGATGCCTTCTTCAGGGACTGTGGTTTTGCCGACTACAGAATAATGGATGAGGATGGCATTTCATCGGCGGATGTGGACAAAATAAGAGATATTGAGGGCGTGACGGGTGTCAGCAGGTTCCTCTCCGTAAATGCCGATGTCGCAGGTTCTGACGACCAGCTTGCCCTCACGGTAACGGAGAGCGAACACACATCGGGATTTGTCCTGATGGAAGGCGAAGAATATGACAGATGGGACACGGAAGGCTTCTGGCTGATGGATAAATATGCCGAGCTTCATGGGATCAGGCCGGGAGATAAGCTGACGGTCACTTTCGAAGACATGGAATTTACCGGCACCGTCAGGGGCCTGATAGAGTCGGCTGAATACCTCATCTGCGTACGCGACGAGTCTCAGGTGATGCCTGATTTCGATACATACGGATATGTATATGCTGCACCTGCAATGCTGAAGAAGGTGATGGAACGGCAGATAAGGGAAGAAGAGCCGGACATCGATGACGACGTTATGAGCATTGCCGTCAAAGAGGCATGCGACGAGGTATTTTGCCAGGTGAATGTCAATTCTTCCTTGGACAAGCAGGAGATACAGGATGCTGTAGATGAGGCGCTGGGACGGTCGCTTCTGATACTGACGAAAGACGAGAATGTATCATACGCTGAGTCCAGAGGCGAGATGAATGAGGGCAAGACGATGGGAACAGTGCTGCCTGTACTCTTCCTCGCGATAGCGATACTGACGATGATAACCACGATGAACAGGATCACTATAAGCGAGAAGACCCAGATTGGCACGCTCAAGGCGCTCGGATTCAGGGACAGACGGATAATACGCCACTACACCTCGTACGCAGTCGTCATATCCCTGGCGGGCTCGGTGCTGGGCATGATATTCGGGTATCTGCTGTGCAGGATGGTAATGTCCCAGGACGGCATGATGGGGACTTATTTTGTCATGCCTGACTGGACGATCCACATACCGCTGTGGATATGGGCGGTCGTTCTCGTGATAGTCATGCTTACGATCTTCATCGGGTATCTGTCTGTCAGGGAACTCCTCCGTGGGACTGCTTCAGAGACGCTCCGCCCTTATACCCCTAAACATATTCACAGGCTGCTCCTTGAAGGGACCGGGATCTGGAGGAAAATGAGGTTCGGCACAAAGTGGAATCTCCGTGACATATTCCGGCACAAGTCCCGCAGTGCCATGTCGTTCATTGGCACATTCGGCTGCATGCTCATGCTTGTCGCTTCGTTCGGGATCAATCAGACGATGACGAATTTCCTGGATACTTTCTATGACGGCACTGCAGTATATGCTTCGAAAGTGTTCCTGTCATCGGATGCCGACAATAAAGACGCCATAGACCTTGCCGGGGAACTCGAAGGGGATTACAGCGCCTCTGTCAGTGCCAAGGTAGGAGACAAGACGGTCTCCGCAGATGTCTATAATATCACCCATGGCCTGTACAGATTCAAAGATAAAGACTCGAATAGTGTTGCACTCCCGCAGGATGGTGCGCTCATCTGCAAGAGACTTGCGAGAGAATTCGGTGTGGAAGCGGGAGATACCGTGACGATAGAACCTTATGGTACGGATGAAAGCTATGATGTCCGGATAAGCGGCATCAACGGATCTCTGACGGAAAGCATCTCCATGACGGAAGAGTACGCAGAAATGCTGGGACTGACTGACAGTGAAGAATATAAGATAAACAGCGTGTATACCATGACTCCTAAGGAGCAGATCGGCACAAGCAGCAAGATCACCAGCGTGCAGAGCAAGCAGGACATCATTGACTCATTCGACTCCTTCATGGAGATATTCTACTTCTTCATCATTGTGCTCATAGTCGCATCCGTGCTGCTTTGCATGATAGTACTGTACAATCTGGGTATCATGAGCTACATGGAGCGGTACCGCGAGATGGCGACACTTAAGGTACTGGGCTTCAGGAACAAAGCGATCGGCAGGCTGCTGATATCCCAGAATCTGTGGATAGCCGTGGCAGGTACTTTGCTGGGCATCCCGGCAGGCATATGGGCACTGAACGTGCTGATGGACCTGCTTGCGGGTGAATATGAGATGGAGACTGTAGTCGGACCTGTCAGCATACTGCCTGCGACCGCGCTTAACCTTGGCGTTGCAGTGATAGTCGGCTGGATGATATCGCGCAGAAACCACAGGATCAACATGGTAGAAGCCCTTAAAGGAACAGAATAAGGGCATGTCATCATGCGGCATGCTCATAAGCGCTATGATGGCTGCTAAAAGATGCGACCGGAGTTGCAAAAACTGCAGGTCGCGTCTCTTTTTGTGGTATATTGTAGATACAGTTCTGACTGGGAACTGAAATAGGACATGCATACGGAGGAATATCAAATGAATAAACGCAGACTTGCTGCTGCATGGGGGCTTACGACTGCAGCTGTCATACTTGGGGCGGAGACAGTTTCGAACTATATACTCTATACATCGGTGTACATGCCGAAGAAGGACAAGAACACATTTCCGGAAGACACTAACATGAAGCATCATGATAATCCGGAAATAAAGACGGTCTTCATGAATTCATTCGACGGGATCCAGCTGCTGGGACACTGGTATCCGTGTGAAAATGCAGTAAGGAATGTTGTGTGCATGCACGGATGGCACGGGAGCTGGCTCAAGGACTTCGGCGACATCATAGACTTCCTGCACGACAGCGGATGCAATGTGCTGCTTGCGGATGAACGTGCGCAGAACGGAAGCGAAGGCAGATACATGGGTTTTTCACTTCTTGAAAGATATGACTGCCTGGAATGGATAAAGTGGATCAGCGCGGAGACATCACAGGATCTGCCGGTATATATCTACGGCGTCTCAATGGGATCTGCAACGGTCATGATGACAGCGGGCATGGACCTTCCTGAGAACGTAAAGGGTGTCATCGCTGACTGCGGATTCACTTCGCCTAAGGATATCTGGACATATCTGCTGCTCAAAAATATGCATCTGCCGTACGGAAAGCTTCTGAACCTCATGATAAAGGTCAAGTTCGCTCTCAGGACAGGAGAAAGAGACGTCTCTTATTCAACGATCGAGTCTCTTAAGAACTGTGATCTTCCGGTGCTCTTCGTACACGGCAGCGAGGATGACTTTGTTCCTACGGAAATGTCCCGCAGGAACTATGAAGCTTTTGAAGGAGATAAGGAGCTCCTGATCGTTGAGGGAGCGGGACATGCTGTCAACTACAGAACGGATCCGGCATCATATGAAGCAGCCGTGAAACGTCTGTGGGAGAAGTGCGAAAAGTAACCGCAGATCAAAAGGGGGCAAAAAGGGGGGTGCAGAACTCAGTTCTAAGAAAAGTATTCAGGCTGACGCTTGCCTCTTATTTCGTGGTCAATCTGATGACAGTGCTCGGAACAACAGTGAGCGTAGGCTTTCAGGATCAGTCAGGAAGGATAACAAGCCGCACAGCCTGAGTGTGAGGATAGTATGCAAGGATGACTCTCTGATCCTGAGGTTCAGAGATAACTGCAGAGGCTTTGATCCGCGGAAGAAATACGAGTCCATATTCGGTAATGAGGACCCGGGAAGGATGATAGGTATAAGGATGATCATGGCACGGTCAGCGGAAAATGCGGGCCGTGTCTTTTTTTTATTAATGTGGCAGATTGGAGAACCTTGTAGTATAATATTGCGGATTATGGGCAGATGTGGCTAAAAACTGCCCCGTGTGCAATAAATGCTGAGTATTATGTAGAGATTGAGAGAAAACAGGAGAAAGATATGGACTTCAGACCGGAAAAGAAACTTGGATTCGGCCTTATGAGACTGCCGCAGAATGACCCTGCGGATGCTGCCGACATAGATATCGAACAGGTAAAGAAAATGGTGGACCTTTTCATGGAAAAGGGCTTCACGTATTTTGACACAGCCTGGATGTACAACGGGTTCGCAAGCGAGGACTGTGCTAAGGAAGTGCTGACATCGCGTTATGATAGATCGAGCTATACACTGGCGACCAAGCTGCATGCGGGATTCTTCAATTCGCGTGAGGACATGGACAATGTATTCGCAAGACAGCTTGAGAAGACGGGCGCAGGATATTTTGACTACTACCTCCTGCACGGCATCGAGGCTGCAATGCTGCCTAAGTATGAGGAGTTTGACGCGTTCGGATGGCTCCTGGACAAGAAGGCGCAGGGTCTTGTGAAGCATGCCGGATTCTCATTCCACGATACACCGGAGCTCCTGAACGAGATACTGACTAAGCATCCTGAGATGGAGTTCGTGCAGATCCAGCTCAATTACCTCGACTGGGATTCGCAGTGGATCCAGAGCCGCAAGGTACTGGAAGTCGCCAATAAGCACGGCAAGCCGGTCATAGTTATGGAGCCTGTCAAGGGCGGAACGCTGGCAAAGGTGCCTGAAGAGGCAGAGAAGATGTTCGCTGAACTGGACCCGGAGATGTCTGTTCCGAGCTGGGCTGTAAGATTCGCAGCCAGCCAGCCGGGCGTCATGGTCGTACTGTCAGGAATGAGCAGCACGGAGCAGATGCAGGACAACCTCGGCTACATGGAAGACTTCAGGCCGCTCACGGAAGAGGAGCAGGAAGTCTGCTTCAGAGTCGCAGATGTCATCAACAGCCAGATCGCGGTACCGTGCACAGCATGCCATTACTGCACAGAGGGCTGCCCTATGAAGATATGCATCCCTGAGTACTTCTCTATATATAATGAAGACATGAGAGAAGATCTTGAGGAGAAGGGCTGGACGATCAACTTTACTAATTACGAGAAACTGAATGAAAAATTCGGAAAGGCAAGCGACTGCATCGGATGCGGCCAGTGCGAGGGAGTATGTCCGCAGCACCTGCCTATCATAGACTACCTTAAGGATGTAGCCGCACACTACGAAGGATAAGATGTGGAAGAAATTATTTGAACCTGTCGACATGACGGTGGGAAGCCCCGTCCGGCAGATAGTAAAATTCATGATACCGATGCTGATCGGCAATGTTTTCCAGCAGCTTTACAACACTGTCGACAGTATTGTCGTAGGCAAATACATCGGAGACAACGCACTTGCTGCTGTAGGAAGTGCGGGGCCGATCGTCAACCTGCTGCTGGTGCTCTTCATAGGTATATCTGTAGGAGCGGGAATCATGGTATCGCAGTATTTCGGCGCAAGGCAGAGACTGTCTCTGTCCAAGTCGATAGGGTGCAGCATCACCATGACATTCGTTTCATCACTGATCGTCATGGCGCTTGCGCCTCTGATAAGCATGCCTCTTCTGAAGCTCCTCAATACGCCGGATGAGATCATAAACTGGTGCGATGACTACCTGAGGATACTGTTCCTCGGAATAGCAGGCTGCGCATTTTACAATATTCTCGGCGGCATCCTGAGGGGGCTCGGTGATTCGGTATCAGCACTGCTGTACCTTATAATTGCTACATTCCTCAACATAATACTGGATATTTTCTTCGTGGCTTATGTCGGCATGGGAGTCCCGGGAGTCGCACTTGCTACAGTGATAGCACAGGCTATATCCGCATTTCTGTCTTTCCTCAAACTGAGGAGGATGACTGATAGCTTCGACATGAAGGCAGCATACCTCAAGCCTGACCGCAAATACCTGCGTGAACTTCTGAGGCTCGGACTGCCTTCGGGCGTGACTCAGGCAATATTCTCTCTGTCCATAGTCATAGTCCAGTCTCTTACCAACAGTTTTGGCGCGATGTGCATCGCTACCAACGTCATCGTAATGAGGATCGACGGATTCGTAATGATGCCGGCATTCTCATTCGGCTCTGCTATGACTACGTTCGCAGGACAGAACATCGGAGCCGGCAGACTCGACAGAGTAGAGAACGGAGCGAAGAAGGGCACGCTGGTCGCAATGGCGACATCGGCTGTTATAACGCTGCTCATACTTCTGTTCGGCAGGTACCTCATGGCTCTGTTCACTGACACAGATGCGCTCATAGAGCAGAGCTATCATATGATGATGATCCTCGGCGTGGGTTATATCGCCATGGAAGTCACACAGTGCCTGCAGGGCGTGATGAGAGGTGCAGGAGATACAATGGCTCCGATGTGGCTCTCAATGATAACCACAGTAGTTATCCGCGTTCCGCTCGCATATCTCATGACGGGCATGACAAAGTCCGCAGAGAATCCTCACGGCGAGTTCTACATGATGTTCGTATCGCTGCTGATCACATGGCTCATCGGCGCCACACTGACAACGATCGTGTACAAAGCAGGCAGGTGGAAGCGGAAAGCGCTCATCTGATCTGCGAATATTACTGTTCCGGTTCAACCTCAGGAATACAGTCTCATATGGTATATTAAATCAACCGGCAAGTTCAGTATGAAATGCGAATATTCCGCAGGGAGTGCATAACAGCAATGCGGCACTCCCGAGGACGTGAGCAGAGCATACTGAACTTGCCGGTTTTGTATAACATATAAGACAAGATACTTCTTTACATCAGCACTTTAGCGTGCTAAAATACAACAGTATCGCGCAGAGGCGCACTAAGGTTTACAGGAAAGAGGAGACAACAATGAAGAAGTATTTAGCACTTATTCTTTCACTGATGATGGTAGTAACGATGTTCGCTGCATGCGGCGGATCTTCCTCAAGTGAGGGATCCGGTGATGCTGCTGCAGAGGATCAGTACGGTGAAGGATTTGAATTCAAGCACGGATATGACAAGGATTTCCCTCCTTATTCATATATCGGAGATGACGGGGAGACTACAGGATTTGACGTAGAGCTGGCACAGGCTGTATGTGAATACTACGGCTGGACTTACACCGGTGTTCCTATCAACTGGGATGCCAAGGAAGCTGAGCTTGAGTCAGGCAGCATCGACTGCATCTGGTCAGGATTCACCAAGAGCCCTGACAGAGAGCCTAAGTTCGCATGGAGTGAGCCTTACTCGATCAACACTATCAAGATCATGGTCCTCGAGGGATCTGACATCGCAAGCAAGGCAGACCTTGAAGGCAAGAAGGTTGGAGTACAGGGCAGCACATCCGCACAGGAAATGTGTGAGACACCTGAGGCTGAAGGCGGATGCCAGGAGCTCGCTCTGACATTTGACGGCGGCACACCTATGGCATTTGATACATACACCATCGCTGTAAATGAGCTCAAGGCCGGCACCATCGATGCCATCGCTATCGACGAGACAACAGGCAACTATCAGATGACCAAGGTCGAAGGACTCAAGTACATCGACGATGACATCTGCGATGAGATCTATGCCATCGGATTCCGTACAGACGATACCGTCCTCCGTGACAAGGTCAATGAGGCTCTCAAGGCTCTGGCTGAAAACGGAAAAATGGAGGAGATCGGCAAGAAGTACGAAGAGATCTACAGCAACCTCTCAATGATCAATGCTGCAGAGTAGTCCGCTGTGACAGAGAGCGGATCAGCAGACGACCGCAAATAATATGATACGACGGCCGGTGCCGGCGGGAGCGTTCCTGCCGGCACGGTCTTTGCTGTCAGACGTGCCTTATCCGGCCGGCATCTGACAGGAACATACAGGAAAGAAGCAACTTATGACTTTTGCAACAATGCTATCAACAATGTCAGAAGGAATGGTAAGGACGCTGGGGATATTCATCCTCACGCTTATCTTCTCTCTGCCGCTGGGCATGGTCGTAGCCCTGCTCAGAAAATCCAGATTCGGGTTCATCCGCGGCTTCATAAGTGCCTACATCTCGATCATGAGAGGCACACCGCTGATGCTGCAGCTGCTCGTATGGTATTTCGGTCCGTTCTATCTGTTCGGATGGAACATCGGCAACTGGAGATTCCCGGCGCTGATCATCGGATTCGTCGTCAACTATGCCGCTTATTTTGCCGAAATATACCGCGGCGGTATCGAATCCATCCCGGTAGGACAGTATGAGGCTGCAGAGGTGCTCGGATACACCAAAACGCAGACCTTCATGCGCATCATCCTGCCGCAGGTCATCAAGATCATAATGCCGTCCGTGACCAACGAGGTCATCACTCTGGTCAAGGATACATCGCTCGCATTCACGCTTGCCTATGCAGAGGTATTCTCGCTGGCCAAGCAGATCTCGGCTTCGCAGTCATCGTTCATGCCTTTCCTGATCGCAGGTGTTTTCTACTTCGTGGCTAACTACGTTGTGGAATTCGTCATGGTCAGGATCGAGAAGTCGATGGATTACTACAAGTAGGAGGTGCGGCAATGATCTTAGAGATGAATAATATTGAAAAGCACTTCGGCGAACTCGAAGTACTCAAGGATATAAGCTTCAACGTCGACAGCGGTGAAGTCGTCAGCATCATCGGCCCGTCGGGTTCGGGCAAATCGACTCTGCTCAGATGCGCGACTTTCCTCGAGACAATCGACGGAGGCGAGATCATATACATGGGTGAAAAGGCTGCTCATACTGATGCATACGGCAACGCTGTCTATGTACACCAGAACGAGATGCGTAAGTTCCGGAACTACTGCGGCCTTGTTTTCCAGCAGTTCAACCTGTTCCCGCACTACAGCATCCTCAAGAACATCATCGATGCTCCGATGCATGTCCAGGGAAGGAGCAAGGAAGAGGCTGAGGCCGATGCCATGGAGCTCCTCAGCAAGATGGGTATCGAGGACAAGGCAAATGCCTATCCATATCAGCTGTCGGGCGGACAGCAGCAGAGAGTAGCCATCGCGAGAGCTCTTGCCATGAAGCCGGAGATCCTGTTCTTCGACGAGCCGACCTCGGCGCTGGACCCTGAGCTGACGGGCGAGGTACTCAAGGTAATCCGTCAGCTGGCAGAGGAGAAGATGACGATGGTGGTCGTAACACACGAGATGCCTTTTGCGAAGGCTGTCAGCAACCGCGTGCTCTTCATGGCCGGAGGAGTAGTGGTCGAACAGGGAGATCCGAAGGATGTGTTCGACAATCCGCAGGAAGAGAGGACAAAGCAGTTCCTCAGGGTGTTCGAGAGATAGGCCTCCGGAAATTACTGAATTACAGAAATCAGAGACAGGGTGCTTCATGGCATCCTGTTTTTTCGTCAGAAATAAAAACTTCCGTCATTTTGCCGCACAAACGTGCAGGATGACGGAATAATGCATCGGAACCCTGCGGGGTATAGGGGATGCCCGCAGGATTCACCATGTAAGGAGAGTGCTATCTGAAAAGTGCAGGCGTAACGATCTCAGCCTGCTCGTCGAGTACGTAGGTTGCGAACTCACGGGCTTCCTCAAGTGTGTCGCATACGGCTGTATACATCTGGTTGCCCATTGCAGCGGCAAAGATGTCCGGCATCCTGTCACAGAGAACGATCCGGCTGCCGTACTTGTCCAGGATCTCATTGTGAGTATGTTCATGCGTGAATACGTCCTTGCGGCTTGCGAATACGCAGTAGCGGTCTACGCCCTGCTTGTCCGAGGTCAGGCTGTCATGGCAGACCATGTCCGCAAACAGTTTATATACATCGGTGGAATGGGCAAAATTTATCATGTCAGGGGTGTAGCCGCCTGCCGGTCTCATGTTGACCTCGAGACCTACGAAATCACCAGCTTTGCCCAGACCATTGCGATCCTCTGTGAGGCGGAAGAACTCGAAGTGCGTAAAGCGGTTCTTGACCTTGAACGCCTTGATCGCCTTGCGACCGAGATCGCGGAGCTGTTCAGGTACTTTGTCAGTGACATAGTAAAGGCACTCAAGTCCGCTGTTCACAGACTCGGCAACGTTAGGGCAGATGAAGGAGGACTCAAACAGAGGGGCTCCGTTAGAATCGCTTATGGCGTCATAAGAATACACGTCACCCGTGATGAACTCTTCCATAACATAAGGGTAGTCTGACTTCTCGACGAAGAAGGCCTCGAGCTGGGCGTCGTTATCGATCTTCCAGGTGTCATCCGCGCCCACGCCTGTGTCCGGCTTGGCGAAGAGAGGGTAGCCTCCGACTTCATCGAGGAATTCACGAGCAGCGGCGAGGTCTGTGACTTTGCACTGCCTGGCTGAAGGGATGCCTGCAGCCTTGTAGACAGGCTTCATGGCGGACTTGCTCTGCCACAGGGCGAGCTCATCAGGCTGTACACCGGTGGTGATGTTGAAGTCGCGTCTTAGGCGGGCGTCATTGGCGAGCCAGTGCTCGTTGTTGGACTCGAGCCAGTCTATCTTGCCGTATTTGAATGAGAAGAACGCGACAGCCCTGAAGACTGCGTCGTAATCTTCAAGAGAGTCGACTTTGTAGTATTCGGTGAGCGCAGACTTCAGCTCATTTCTGAGCCCGTCATACGGAGCATCACCGATGCCGAGGACCGTGACACCATTCCGGTTGAGTCTGTCGCAGAACTGCCAGAAGATGTCAGGAAAATTAGGCGAGATAAATACAAAATTCATAGTCCCTTAGTTCCTTTCTCTAAAAAAACTAAACTCGCGTTACATCATACACCTGCAGGTTGTAGAATTCCACAAATATATCGTACAAATTTAAGTACAATACACAAAATACTGTTTCGCTGTGCGGGTTTTCAGCTGTTGAAGCACGCGATGGCATGTGATAAAATATTTTGCGTCGGATAGTCGTCACGGCTGCCGTCATACAAGTTAATACAGGAGTGATATCGATGGAAACAAGAGTCGCTGTGATCAGCATCATCGTTACTAAGGCAGACCAGGTGGACGTGCTGAACGATCTTCTCCATGAGTACTCGGAATACATCCTCGGAAGGATGGGGGTTCCTTACAGAGAGAAGAACCTGAACATCATCAGCATCGCCATAGATGCGCCTATGGACAGAATCAATTCACTGTCCGGCGCGCTCGGCCGTCTTGACGGTGTCAACGCAAAGGTGACTTACGCAAAGTCCTGATATCCCACCGTTGTGCAGGCAGACAGCCTGCGCACAGTCATCTCTCTGAAGCCGAGACCTTCGCGGAGCATGCTGCGTGCATGTGCGGACCGTAAGGCTGAAGTACGGTGCACGGGTACTCTAAAAGTGAATGCAGGCGCAGGCGGCGCCGGGCATTCAGATATTCGTATACAACGCCCAGCTCCCGTACAAGGGGGAAGGGCGCTTTTTATACCTTGAAAGGTGAGGAATGAGTAGGGACGGTAAGCTGCCGGTCATATGGATAATAATACTGATAGTGCTGCCATTCATTGCAGCCCTGATTGCCCTCGGGATAGGCAGGATGAGCATATCTCCGGGCGAGGTGCTTGACGTCCTCAGAACAAGGATGACCGGAGGGCATGTATCGAGCCAGCTCATCGAGAAGACTGTCATGCAGCTGAGGCTGCCGAGGATAGTGCTGGCGGCGCTCGTGGGCGCGGGCCTGTCGGTGTCGGGATGTGCTTTTCAGAGTCTGTTCGCCAACCCGCTGGCGACACCGGACACGCTCGGCGTGGCGAGCGGAGCGAGCTTCGGGGCCGCGCTCGGCATACTTCTTGGGTTCGATCTCGTCGGAGTCCAGATCACCGGGCTCGCCATGGGCGGACTTGCCGTCACGCTGACATGGCTTGCGGGGTCAGGCAAGGACCGCGGCGGACTCAGTTATATAGTCCTGTCGGGAATCATGATAGGATCACTTTTCTCGGCACTGGTATCACTCATCAAATATGTAGCGGACGAGGAGTCGCAGCTTCCTGCCATCACATACTGGCTGATGGGAGGACTCGACAAGGCGAGCTTCCGCACGCTGTCGCTCGGAGCACCGGTGATCATAGCCGGAATACTGTTGTTTTTCCTGATCCGCTGGAGGATGAACCTGCTGCCTCTGTCCGACGATGAGGCAAAGGCATCGGGGACCAACATCAAAGCGTTGCGAACGGTGACTGTCATAGCGGCTACGGCGATAACCGCATCGTGCGTCTCGATGTGCGGTCAGGTAGGCTGGGTAGGCCTCCTGATACCTCACATGTGCAGGATGAAATTCGGCAGCAATCACCTCGCGCTGATCCCTTCATCGGTCAGCCTGGGCGCGGTGTTCATGATAGCCGTGGACACGCTCGCGAGGAGCATATCCGCTGCCGAGATACCTGTATCGATATTCACGGCGACCATAGGAGCGCCATTCTTCATAATGCTGATGAGAAGAAGCGGAGGGTGGCGTATATGAGTCCATTACTGAAGGTAGAAAACGGATCATTTGCGTACCGTGGAGGTCCGCAGATCCTGGATAATATAAATTTTGAAGTAAATGCAGGCGAGATACTGGCCGTGCTCGGGCCTAACGGTGCGGGCAAAACGACTCTTCTCCGGTGCATGATGGACATGCTGCGGTGGGACAGCGGCAGGAGCCTTCTTGACGGTGAGGACATACACAGCATGCCGGCGAGAAAGCTGTGGAGCCGCATGGCGTATGTGCCTCAGGCCAAGTCAGCAGCATCTTCATACACGGCATTCCAGACCGTTTTGCTCGGAAGGAGCAGCCGTATCGGGACATTCTCATCGCCTTCTGCCGGGGACATGGAGAAGGCTGAGGATGTGATGAGGCAGCTCGGGATACTGGATCTTGCCGACAAGCAGTCCTATGCGATAAGCGGAGGCGAGCTGCAGATGGTGCTCATCGCCAGGGCCATGGCGTCAGAGCCTGAGATACTCGTGCTTGACGAGCCTGAATCCAATCTTGACTTCAGGAACCAGCTGGTCGTGCTGGATACAATATCCTCGCTCGCAGCTGACGGGGTGGCATGCGTGTTCAATACGCATTACCCTGCCCATGCTCTTCAGAGAGCTCACCGGTCGCTGATCCTGAACAAGGGCGGCGGATGCATCTCGGGCAGCACGCCTGAGATAGTGACAGAGGATAATATCCGGAGGGCGTTCGGCGTGAATGCGGTCATCGGAGAGATAGAGACCGCAGAAAGCGTGCTGAAGAATGTGATGCCTCTCAGCATAGTTAAAACGGCACAGGCAAGAGGCACTGACGAAGCCGGCAGTAGTGATGAAAGCTGCATCGCCTCGGTATCCATAATAATGAAGGACAATGCGACGGCTGATAAGGTGAACAGCCTGCTGCATGAATACAACCATCTGCTCATCGGAAGAATGGGTCTTCCGCACAGGGGCAGGGGACTGTACATAATCAACATAACGCTCGACGGCGCCGGACCGGAGATCGGCGCGCTCAGCCACAGTCTGAGCCTGATCCCGGGGATCAGCGTCAAGACCACATATGCCGGAGAGTGATACGCCGGTTCCGGATAACGGACCGAATAGCTTCCGGGAAGAGGAGAATCAGATAGAATGGTAAAAATAGCAGTATACGGAAAAGGCGGCATCGGAAAGTCGACTACAGTATCCAATGTGTCTGCAGCGCTTGCGGACATGGGTTACAGGGTCATGCAGATAGGCTGCGACCCTAAGGCCGACTCGACATCGAGCCTTCACGGCAAGGGCAGCATCGCGACCGTACTCGAGCTCGTGCGCGAACACAAGAACGATTTTGCACTTGAGGACATGGTGCACGAGGGGTACGGCGGAGTCATATGCGTTGAGGCCGGCGGCCCTACACCGGGACTCGGATGCGCTGGCAGAGGCATCATCGCAGCACTTGAGAAGCTGAAGGAGAAGGGAGCCTACAACGTATATAAGCCGGATGTCGTCATATACGATGTCCTCGGCGACGTGGTCTGCGGGGGATTCTCGATGCCGATGAGAGGCGGATATGCCGACAAGGTATTCGTGATCACCTCCGGTGAGAACATGGCGATACACGCAGCTGCCAACATTGCAGTCGCACTCGACGGATTCAAGGACAGGGGATACGCAAGCCTCGGAGGCATCATCCTCAACCACAGGGACGTAAGGGACGAGGATGCCAAGGTGGCAGAGCTTGCATCGGACATTGACTCGGAAGTCATAGGAGAGCTCACGAGAAGCGAGACCGTCACTGATGCTGAGGACCTCGGCAAGACAGTCATAGAGGCCTTCCCTGAGAGCGCAATGGCGGACGAGTACAGGACACTGGCGAAGAAGCTGATAGAGATCTGCGGAATAAAACGCTGCTGATCGAAATCTGCGGAACAGGACGCAGCTGATCACATAATACGGATACAGAGAAATAATGCTTAAGAGAATAAACGGAAACAACGGACCTGTAAGGATACCGGGAGTACGGATAGCAGATGCATCGTTCCCCGCACCTTTCAGGTCAGGACTTGAATATTCATCACCTGCGCGCGGGACATGGAACATCGTCCACACGGGGATGCTCATACCTGAGGCACATGAGATATTCGTGTGCGCTGCAGGCTGCCTCAGAGGCGTCATCCTCACAGCAGCTGAGATGTGCCTTACGGACCGGTTCTCCACGGTTGCGGTAAGAGAGCACAACCTCCTCGACGGTGACATGGAAGACCTCGTCATCGAGGGAGTCTCGGATATAATTGGAAAACTCCCCGGGAGACCTCCTGCAGTCCTCGTATACACGAGCTGCGTCCACCACTTCACGGGCGTGGACCTCGACATGATATACGCAAAGCTCAGAGAGAGGTTCCCGGACATAGACTTTACCGACTGCTACATGAATCCGATCATGAGAAAGAGCGGCCTGACGCCTGACCAACTGATGAGGTCAAGGCTGTACATGCTGCTTCATGAGAGGAAGATAAACAGGGATGCAGTCGCAATAATCGGAAACGACCTGCCGACTCAGAAGGACAGCGACATAATGAAGGTCTTCAGGGCAGCAGGACTCAAAGTGCACGAGATAACTTCGTGCAGGGACTATGATGAGTAT
This sequence comes from uncultured Eubacteriales bacterium, assembly GCA_902765035.1. GTDB lineage: Bacteria > Bacillota > Clostridia > Peptostreptococcales > Anaerovoracaceae > Crickella. The sequence continues at coordinate 3,580 of CACWYF010000001.1, read as the reverse complement.
CAGGAGATGGCGGAGAGCTCAGTGTACGTATCGTACAATCCTGATGCGGCGGCAGGCGGGGACATGCTTGAAGAGCGCCTCGGCGGCAGACATCACTACATGAAGTTCAGCTATGATCCCGATGAGATCGATGAGGAGCTGGCAAAACTCGCGGATACACTCATATCCGTTACGTGTGATGCAGAGAACGGCGGGGATGCTGAGAAGGCTTCTGCAAGAGAGGCTGCGGTAAGGGCTGCCGTTACTGAGATAACAGAGCAGGGAAGAATAGACATCCGCAGGGAGCTTGACAAAACGCTCGCTCTCATCGGAGACACCCCTGTGACGATAGATTATACGTTTTGCCCGAGACCGCTCGGTCTTGCAAGGCTGCTTCTGGAGAACGGATTAAATGTGACCAAGGTATACCTTGACGGGATCCCGGGAGCGGACAGACCTGACTATGAGATCCTCAGGGAGAAGTTTCCTGAGCTGATGCTGCATCCAACAGTACATGCTGCGATGAGGTTCGCAGCAACTGAGAATGCGGGAGCTGCAACGGCGAATGCTGAGACAGCAGCTAAGCAGACCGCAGGACAGGAAGAGGCCTGCAGAGTGCTTGCCATAGGACAGAAGGCTGCATATTTTGAGAATACTGACAACTTTGTAAATGTTGTCGAAGGCGGAGGCATGCTCGGATACGAGGCGGTGACTCATACGCTTGAGCTGATGCGCGACGCTTTCATTAACAGGAAGAACATGCGTGAGCTTGTTCAGATCAAGGGCCTGGGATGCGATATATGCGCAAGATAAGGCCGACAGTATAAGTTTGTAAACCGGCTGGTAGAGGGGCGTCGGGTAATAAATATATTATGTGTTTATAAACAGGATGGAGATTTCAGGCAAAGACGGGTGAAGGAAATGAAACAGACAGCAAGGATTATTTCTACTTACTCAGCTGATGTGATGGGAGTCTGCTCTGCACTTTTTGAACTTGGGGGCATGACTGTAATGCATGACGCATCAGGCTGCAACTCAACTTACACGACTCACGACGAACCGCGCTGGTACGACATGGACAGCATGGTATACATCTCGGGGATCAGCGAGATGGAAGCCATCATGGGCGACGATGAGAAACTGATCGAAGATATCTGCTATGCAGCGGAGGAGATGCATCCGAAGTTCATTGCGATAGCCGGAACACCGATACCGGCGATGATCGGATTTGACTTCGATGCGGTCGCGGAAGTGATCGAAAAGAGGACGGGCATACCGACATTCGGTTTCCCGACCACAGGAATGAACACATACGTTCACGGTGCATCCATGGCGCTTGAGAGACTGGTCACTAAACTCATAGATGACCCGGGCGATGCATGGATAGAGGAAAAACTCGACGAAGTGGAAAAGTCTGATGAGGAGGTCCCGTACAAGGTGAACATCCTCGGACTGACACCGCTCGACTACTCTGTCAACGGACAGGTCCAGTCCATCGAGAAATGGCTTACTGGCAGAGGATTCATAGTAGGCTCCAGGTTCGCTATGGGAAGCGATCTTGAGGAGCTCGGAAGGGCATCGGAGGCCGAGGTGAATCTCGTAGTTTCCGGTACCGGTCTCGGAGCGGCCAAAGCCATGTACAGAAAGTTCGCCATACCGAGCGTCATCGGACTGCCTATAGGGCCAAAGCAGAGCGATCTTCTGGAGGATGCGCTTCTCAAGGCTGCGAGGGAGTACCGCAGGTTCAGGACCGCAGGAACGGCAAACGAGAGAGCGGGTCTTACCAGGCTCAAGATACATCCGAATGATCTGGACCCTGTCGTCAAGGATGACATGGTTGTACTTATCGGCGAGGGCGTCATGAATTTTTCACTTGCGAACTCCATAAGATTCGAGACAGGACACAAGACCAAGGTGCTCTGTGCTACTGAGTGCCCTGAGGGCATACTCAGAGAGTGGGACAAGATGACGACGGATGAGGATGACATCATTCCTGAGCTTGCAGAGGCCTCATACATCATCGCGGACCCTCTGTACAAGCCGATCTGCCCTGACAGCGCCAAATTCATACCGCTGCCGTCAGAAGCATTCTCAGGCAGGATATACAGGGACGACATACCTGACCTTGTCAAGGATCCGGGACTGATCCTGAATCAGTTCTGATTACCATCTACATCTACATAAGTTACCACCCCGGGATGACCGGTACTGCATGCCGGCCGAAACAACTGAACTTAAGGAGGCTCTGACTATGAAGAAAGCAAGCTTTCTGAGTAAGAAGACGACAAAACTGTTAGTGCTCATGCTGGCTCTTGCAATGACCATGATGTCACTTGCTGCCTGCGGCTCTTCAGGAGATTCTGAGGAAGCAGCCAGCCCTGACGTCATCACTGTGACTGACCACGCAGACAATCAGGTGGAAGTGCCTGCCGAGATCGATAAGATCGCTGTATGCGACATCTTCCCGCTGCCGAGCGTTCTGGCTGTATTCTTCGATTCAGCCGACAAGATCGTAGGCATGCCTGAACCGAGCAGGACGGCCGCACAGAACGGGCTGCTGGGGCAGCTCTATCCTGAGATACTCAAAGCGGAGACAGGATATATAGACGGCACTAACGTAAACATGGAGGAGCTCGCAGCTCTTGAGCCTGACGTAGTATTCTACAGCGCATCGAGCCCTGAGCTCGGCGACCAGCTGAAAGACGCAGGATTTGCAGCAGTAGCTATTTCAGTAAACAAGTGGGATTACAACTGCATCGAGACTCTGAACAACTGGATCGACCTTCTGAGCCAGATGTTCCCTGAAAGCGACAAGGCAGAGCTCTGCAGGACTAAGTCCGAGGAGATGTACAGCCTTGTTCAGGACAGAGTCAAGGATATCCCTGATAAAGAGAGGGCAAATGCGTTCTTCCTCTTCCAGTACAGCGACACGACACTTCTGACCTCCGGACAGCAGTTCTTCGGTCAGTGGTGGGCTGATGCCATCGGAGCTAAGAACGTTGCGCAGGAACTAAGCACTGACAACTCCGTAGCTGTAAACATGGAGCAGGTATACTCATGGAATCCTGACCTCATCTTCATGACCAATTTCAACACATATTATCCTGACGATCTCTACAACAATACAGTAGAAGGTTATGACTGGAGTGCAGTCAGGGCCGTACAGGACAAGAACGTATACAAGATGCCTCTGGGAATGTACAGAAGCTACACTCCGGGCGTGGACTGTCCTGTAACACTCCTCTGGATGGCCAAGACGGCATATCCTGAGAAATTCGAAGACATCGATGTAATAAGTGAAGCAAAGACCTATTACAAGGATGTATTCGGCATTGAGCTGACAGATGAGCAGGCTCAGTCGATCTTCGAACCGGCGCAGAGCGCAGGCGGTGGATTTGCTTATCAGTAAAAAACCGGCCTCTGACGGAGAGGACTCTTTCTGCATAATGAGGCAGCGTAACGACAGAACACAGTACACGGTCTGCGGCAGCAGGCCGTGTGCTTTTTCGTGTATGACGGGCATGCCGTCAGTCTGTGGTGAAAGTCCACAAGGGGCGTAGCCAACGACGAACCCCGTAGCGACTCCCAAGGTTCAAATCGC